>JBOHUY010000160.1:0-5523 GCA_050735015.1 Candidatus Dormibacterales bacterium
GCGCCGCCCTCCAGGTGAAGCGTCAGCCCCGCGCCGGAGAACACCTCCGCCCCGCCCGGGTAGGCGAAGTGAACGCCCTCCAGGGTCGCCTCAGGCAAGGGGCTCCCGGAACGCTCTGGTCGCGTCCTCCAGCGTGACCGGGGGGGGCCCCCGGAGCCCGACCTTGCGGGCAATCCGGACATACGCGGGGGTGCCCGCGCGGGCCTCCACCTGGGGATCGGCGAACACGGCCGCAGGCGGGCCGTCGGCGATCACAGCCCCCTGCGCCATCGCGACCACGCGGGGACAGAGCTCGGCCATCGATTCGAGCTTGTGCTCGACCATGAGAATGGTGGTGCCGCCGCGGTGCAGGCGGGAGAGGACCTCGAACATCCTGGCCGTCCCCGCCGGGTCGAGCTGCGAGGTGGGCTCGTCGAGCACCAGAATCGGCGGGCGCATGGCCAAAAGCCCCGCCAGCGCCACGCGTTGGAGCTGGCCTCCGCTGAGGTCCAGCGGATGCCGTGCCGCCAGGTCTTCTATCCCCGTCACGCGGAGCGCCTCCTCGACGCGCCGGCGCACCTCCTCGGGCCCGCGGCCGTGGCACGCGGGCCCGAACGCAACCTCCTCGTCCACGCGCTCCCGGGCCGCGGACAGCTGCGTGAACGGGTTCTGGAGGAGGAGCCCGACCGACGTGGACCGATCGGCGACTCCGAGGCCGCGGGAATCGGTGCCGAAGATCTGCAGCCGCCCGCGAAGGCGCCCACCGAAGAAATGGGGGACCAGGCCCATGACGGCGTAGCACAGGGTCGATTTGCCGGCGCCGGTCAGACCCGTGATGCCCACCCACTCGCCTGGGGCGACGCTGAGGTCCACGCCCAGGAGGGCGTCCGAGTCCGTCTCCGGGTAGCGGTACGAAACCTGCTCCATGAGGAGTGCCGGAGGGGGGGCGCCGCCGCTCAACGGGCGAGGATCCGGACGGCGAGCGCGGCCGGGACGGCCAGGACGAGCAGCCAGCGCACGGCCCGCTGCCAGGCGCTGTCGGCCAGCACGTACCGGGCGGGACGCGGAACCTTAAGACCGAAGCCGCGCACCTCGAGCGCCATGGCCCGCTCCTGCGTAGAGACCAGCGAGGAGAGCACGAGGGGCGCCAGGAGCGGGATGTAGGCCCGGGCCCTCAGGACGAGGCCGCCTTCGGTCTCGAGGCCCCGGGCCCGCTGCGCGTCGCGGATCCGGTCGGCGGCAGAGAGCATCTCAGGGATGACCTGGAGCGTGGCCTGAATGACGTAGCCGATGCGCGCGCTGAGGCCCTTTTGCATGAGGGCCTCGGCGAGGTCCGCCGGGCGGGTGGTGGTGCTGAACAGGAACGTGGCAGTGACCAGGCAGGCGATGCGAAGGAGCGACACTGCCGCCACCTTCAGCCCCTCCAGGTAGAACGGGATGGGGCCTAGTGCCACGAGGATGGTCCGGTTAGCCGGGTTGACCAGGCCCTGGACCAGCAGCAGGAGCACGGCGAGCGGCGCTATGAGGACGGCCGCCAGGACGACCAGGCGCCGCACCACGCGGCCCGCCACGACCAGAGAAAGGAGCGCCACCTCCACGCCCGCGACCCAGAGCGGGAAAGGAAGGATGAACCCGAGCGCGATCGCGCTCAGCGCCAGGGTGACCTTGGTCAGCGGATGAGCCCGGTGAAGCGGGCTGCCGGCCTCGACATAAAGGCTGACCGTCCCGGGCACCTGCGCCTCCGGTTCAGGCCCCCGCCGCCTGGGTGTCCTCCACGCCGGCGTCGCGCCAGACCCTGAAGAGCGACCGGTAGCGTCTCGGCAGCCCCGTGTAGATGAAGAGGGCCACCAGGACGGTGATCAGCTTGTCGGGAAGGTCGATGGAGGCCTCGTCGATGTAGGAGGAGATCCAGCCGGGCACGTGCGCCTTGACCAAGAACGCGTATATCCCGTCCCCCAGCCAGACGCCGCTCTGGCCCGAGTAGAGCTTGATGTTGAGGGGGGTGGAGAGGATGGAGGCGACCAGGAAGCAGGCTATCCAAAGGGTGATCCACCCCGAGGGCCGGCGCTGGAGGGCCAGGTATCCCCCGATGCCCGCCGCGAAGCCGAGGGCCAGCGAGACCACGCAGTAGGGCGCCGCGATGGGGTCGATCGTCCCCGAGCTGATGAAGTTGGTGATCAAGCCCGCGATGCCGCCCACCCAGGGGCCTGCGAGGAGCCCCCCCAGGACGGTCCCGACGGAGTCAAGGAAGAGTGGGAACTTGAGCCCGCTGGCGATGGCATGCCCTGCGAAGTCGATCCCGATGCAGACCGGTATGAGGACTATGGCCAGCGTGTTGAGCCTGAACTTGAAGGCTGAGAGCCAGTTCATGCGAAGACGTCCTCCCTGATCGTCGATGTGGTGGCGCCGGGCTCTGCCGCCCGTCGCCGCGCGGAGCCCGCGTCCTTGGTCAAGGTCCTGTCACCGCCAGGTGAAGGGGGGCTGTGCGAAGTGTGCGACACGGGCCTCCCGGCCGTGCAGGGCGACCTCCCGGAACTGGAAGAGGATGGCCGCCGTGGGCGCGTGTACGACCGCGAAGTCCAACCGTATCTGAACCGTGGGAGCACCGCCCCCGACCTCGGGCAGGAAGCGTACCCCGCCGGTCCGCTCCAAGACCGAGACGGGCACCGGGAAAACGCGGTCCACCTCGTCCGGGGAGGGCACCAGTTCGCCGGCCTTCCCTCCCCAGACCACGAGCGGGCGGACAGCGAAGCCGGAGCGGGTGGGGAAGTCGTCCAGCCGGCCGAGGACCTCCTCCGGCCGGGCCCGGACGGAGAGCTCCTCCTCCAGCTCGCGAAGGGCGGCCGCGGTATGGTCCTCGCCAGCCTCCACGCGGCCGCCCGGCAGCGCCAGCTGGCCGGCGTGAGACCGCAAGCGCCTCGGTCGCAGGCAGATTGGGAACCAGGGCGGCTCGCCTGGCCCGGCGAGGATGAGAACTACCACGGCCGCTTGCACGAGCGTGAGGTCCTCGGCGTCGCGAGGGCGGAAGGCGCCCAAGTTGCGGCGTAGCCGCCCTCTGAGGCTGGGGCCCTCGACCGGATGGTGGTTGGGAAGGGCCGGCACCGGTTGCGTCACGCTCCCATGACCCCTCCCGAGCGGCCGGTCGCGAGACGGTCGACCAGGTGCGCCAGCACCGTGGGCTTGAAGGGCTTGCGGACCGTGGCGGCCGCCCCCGCCGCCAGCGCCCGGCCGGGCGTGGTCTCGTCGTGGAGTTCGGTCATCACAACGACGGCCGCCTCGCCTGCGAGGTCGGCCAGGATGTCGAATGCGTCGCCGCCGGGGAGAGTCGAGTCAAGGAGGATCACCTCGGACGCGTGCTCGCGGGCGGCGGCCACGGCTCCTGGCGCGTCCTCCACGAGCCGGGCGTCATGGCCCTCACGGCGAAGCTTGAAAAGGATGATCCCCGAGATGTTGGGCTCGTCCTCGACGACCAGGATCCTCGCCATCGACCTGGCCCCATGGTATCGACGACCGGCCCCGACGAGGCTCTCGTCGAACTCGCGCCGGAGGTGGCGGAGGTCCACGCCCCCGCGCGTAGGATGACGGGGCTGGTCGGCGTGGCGGAAAGGTAGACGCGCTGGTCTTAGGAACCAGTCCCGAAAAGGGGTGGAGGTTCGAGTCCTCTCGCCGACACCAGGCCCCGTCGTCACTGGTATCGTCGGGGCCCCGGCGGCCAGCAGCGGGTCCCTCCCACCTGCCGAGGTGGCGGAACGGCAGACGCGGCGGTCTCAAAAACCGTTGCCCGCAAGGGCGTGGGGGTTCGACTCCCCCTCTCGGCACCAACTGTCCTGTCTCAGGAGATGGTGGACTCCTGTCTCAGGTCATTGTGGACTGGGGAAGGGCGTCCGGTGCCGAAGTAGAGGCGGTCGGGGTCCAGCCGCAGTTCACGCAGACGCGCTCGTCGAGTTGCTCCGGGCTCACCATGACCAGAGCAGATCTTCCTTTCGCCAGTTCCCCTTGGCGGTCCCGGAAAGCACCGGATCGATAAACCGGCGAAGCGTTTCTAGGGCTGACGCCAAGGTCTTCTCTTCCAAGCCCGAGACTCCTCGGGCCACGCGTGCATAGCCTGCCACCCATCCGGTTGCTGCAGGCTCGTGCAAACCCTCGGGCAGGACCAGGCCTCGCCGGACCGCTTCAGCCGCCAGCGCGGCTCGTAGACGCCTGGCATCAACCTCCACTCTGTGGGCAATAATGGCGAGGTCCGCAAGATCGCGATAGCGCGTGCTCGGTTCCGCGGCTCCAGTTTGGCGGGGATGCCCCTCGAGCATCGCGCAGACCTTGTCAGCGATATGGTCAGCCAGCGGCCAGGCTGCATAGCGGTTGCGAAGCAGCCCGGGCAGGTCGATGGGGACCAGCGGATCGACCTACTCTGGGGCAGCTCGCAATTCGAGACCGGTGACTAGGTCGACATAGAAACTCGCAGACAATCGCTCCGAGGTAGGCCGTCACCGCCAGCCGCCGGGCACTGGCTCCCTGCGAAAGAGGATGACCAGGACTGAGCGCGAAGCGGAAATGGTCACCGAGATCCACCGACGCGGCAACGCGCAGCGCCTGCTCGGCGTCGTCCAGGTCGCCGCGCCCGCTGAGCAGATCCACGTCGAGTGTGTGCCTTACCTGCCAGCATTGCGGTAGCGCCCTTAAGGATCCAGCGATCCGGTTCCGATCGAAACAGTCGGCTGAGAAGCCGGTCATAAGCGAATTGCCGCTGGAGATGCCTTCGGCTATGCTAGGGTCCGGCCCTATGGGGAACGGAGGCTTGATGAGCCTTTCGGACGTGGCCCGCATGGCCGGCGTCAACAAGAGCGCTGTGACGAACTGGAAGGATCGTCATCCTGGGGTTTCCTAAGCCGATTCCAACCTGGGACCGCGGTGTCTTCTTCAACCGGACCGCTGTTCTCGCCTGGCTGGAGTCAAATCGCCGGGGCGGTTTTCGGCTTGAACAATGGCGCTGGGAGGCGGGATGTCAGACTCCGGCTCCGCCGCCCATCACGTGGAGGAATCAGCCGAAATGACCAAGGTGCGCGTACTCGTCGGAACCCACAAGGGGGCCTTCGTCCTCACCTCGGACGAGCGGCGGGAGCGCTGGGCGGTCGATGGACCACACTTCGCCGGCTGGGACATCTACCACCTGAAGGGCTCGCCGGCGGACCCCGACCGCATCTACGGCTCGCAGTCGAGCGGTTGGTTCGGCCAGGTGCTGCAGCGCTCCGACGACGGCGGCAAGACCTGGGCCGCGATGGGCAACGACTTCGCGTACGAGGGTGGCGAGGCCGGCACCCACAAGTGGTATGACGGCTCACCCCACCCGTGGGAGTTCGCCCGGGTCTGGCACCTGGAGCCGACGCCGACCGACCCCGACACCGTCTTCGCCGGCGTCGAGGACGCGGCGCTGTTCAAGTCCATCGACGGAGGCAAGAGCTGGGACGAGCTGCCCGCATTACGGACCCACCCGACCGGCCCCTCCTGGCCCCGTTTAATGCACCGGACTTTAAGAGTGAGTCAAAT
>JBOHUY010000161.1:0-10902 GCA_050735015.1 Candidatus Dormibacterales bacterium
GAGGAGGAGCCATGAGCGACGCGGCAGCCGCCCAGCGGGCCGCCCCCGCCCGCGGCCAGCGCAAGGTGCGCGTGGGCCGGGTCATCTCGGACAAGATGGACAAGACGGTGGTGGTGCAGGTCGTCGACCTCAAGCAGCACCGCCTCTACCGGAAGACCATCCGCCACCGCGTCAACTTCAAGGCACACGACGAGGAGAACTCCTGCGGCGTGGGCGACACGGTGCGGATCATGGAGACGCGCCCCCTCTCCAAGGAGAAGCGCTGGCGCGTCGTGGAGATCGTCGAGAAGGCCAAGTAGGTGATCCAGCAGGAGACGCGGCTCAAGGTGGCGGACAACAGCGGGGCGAGGGAGATCCTCTGCATCCGCGTGCACGGCGGCCACTACCGCAAGTACGCGTCCGTGGGCGACGTGATCACGGCCGCCGTCAAGACCGCGCAGCCGGGCGGGCAGGTCAAGAAGGGCGAAGTGGTGCGCGCGGTCGTCGTGCGCGTGGCCAAGGAGTACCGGCGCCCGGACGGCTCCAACATCCGCTTCGACGACAACGCGGCCGTCATCATCAACCCGCAGAACAACCCGCGCGGCACGCGCATATTCGGCCCGGTGGCGCGCGAGCTGCGCGAGCGCAACTTCATGAAGATCGTCTCGCTGGCCCCGGAGGTGCTCTGAGCGGATGCTGAAATCCGACCGCAGGACGGCCCGGCGAAGGCTCGACCTCGCCCCCGGCGACCCCGTCGTCGTCGTGGCCGGGAAGGACAAGGGCAAGAGGGGCGAGGTCCTGCGCACGCTGCCCGGCGAGGGCAAGATCGTGGTCCGCGGGGTCAACATCCTGAAGCGGCACGTCAAGTCCGGCCAGAGCAAGGGCGGCACCCGCGCCATCCAGGGCGGGATCGTGGACTACGAGGCCCCGCTCGACTACTCGAACGTGCGGCTCGTCTGCCCCGCCTGCGGGCACCCGACGCGCGTCCGCCACACCCGCCTGGACAGCGGTGAGAGGGTGCTCGCCTGCGCCCGCTGCGGCGAGGCCTACGAGCGCGTGCGCAGGCAGGAGCCGGCATGAGCGCCGAGACAGCCGCCCCGCCCGCCCCGGCCACGGTGCCCGGGCTGCAGCGCACCTACCGCGAGCGGGTCGTGTCCGAGCTCATGGAGGAGTTCGACTACGGGAACCTGATGGAGGTGCCCCGTATCGACAAGATCGTGCTCAACGTCGGCATCGGGGAGGCCAAGGACAACCCCAAGGCGCTGGAGGCGGCGGTGGCCGACGTGCGCACCATCACCGGCCAGCAGCCGGTCGTGATCAAGGCCCGCAAGTCGGTGGCCGCCTTCAAGCTCAGGGCCGGCATGCCGGTCGGGATCAAGGCCACCCTCCGGGGCCGGCGCATGTGGTTCTTCCTGGAGAAGCTGGTCGGCGTCGCCCTGCCCCGCATTCGGGACTTCCGCGGCGTCGCCCCGGACGGGTTCGACGGCCGCGGCAACTTCTCGCTGGGGCTGCGCGAGCAGATCATCTTCCCCGAGGTCGATTACGACAAAATCGACAAGCTGCGCGGCATGGAGGTCTCCATCGTGACCACCGCGGCCACCGACGCCGAGGCGCGCAGCCTGCTGACCAGGCTAGGCATGCCGTTCCGGCGGCAGAGCGCCTAGAAGGGAGCCCGAGGGGCAAGGAGAGGGAAACCCGAAGTTGGCCAAGAAATCATCCATCGAGCGCTGGAAGCGAGCCCCCAAGTTCGCCGTCCGGCAGCACAACCGCTGCCGGATATGCGGGCGCCCGCGAGGCTTCATGCGGAAGTTCGGCATGTGCCGGATCTGCTTTCGCACGCTCGCGGCCGAGGGCCACGTCCCGGGCGTGACCAAGTCGAGCTGGTGATGGCGGTGGCAACCAGGACGGCGGGCGTGGTCACCGACCCCATCGCGGACATGCTGACGCGGATCCGCAACGCCAACAACGCGCGCCATCCCGAGGTGCGCATACCCTCCTCCCGGCTCAAGGTGGAGCTGGCGCGCGTCCTCAGGGACGAGGGCTACATCGCCTCGTTCGAGACCGAGCCCAGCCCCGGGGGGGTGGGGGAGACGCTGCACGTCGTCTTCAAGGCGCGGCCCGACCGCCTGCGCGTCATCAGCGGCGTCAAGAGGATCAGTCGTCCCGGTCTGCGCGTCTACGCGCGCAAGACGGAGATCCCGCGTGTGCTGGGCGGCCTGGGCGTGGTGGTGCTCTCCACCAGCAGGGGCGTGATGAGCGGCCGCGAGGCCTCCCGCGAGGGCGTCGGCGGCGAAGTCCTCTGCTACGTGTGGTAGCGGCGCGGGGGCTTGAAATGACGTACCATCGTCGGTCGCCGCGCCCGAGGGCGCCCTGGTCGTGGCGGGGGGCCTCCCGCCCCTCAAGCTCGCGGAAGCGAAGGTAGGAAAGAGCGCGTGTCACGAATCGGCAAGATGCCCATCCCGGTCCCGGCCTCGGTCAAGGTCGAGGTGACGGGGAACCACGTCGCCGTGGAAGGCCCCCGGGGCCGGCTGGAGCGCGCCCTGCCGGGCCAGATCGCGGTGCGGGTGGAGGACGGCACCGTCCTCTGCGAGCGCCCCAGCGACGGCCGCGTCCACCGCTCGCTGCACGGTCTGACCAGGACGCTGGTGGCCAACATGGTGACCGGCGTGAGCGCCGGCTTCACCAAGAACTTGGAGCTGGTGGGGGTGGGCTACCGCGTCCAGAGGCAGGGCGACGAGATCGTGCTGAGCCTCGGCTTCTCGCACCCGGTCAGGTTCACCCCGCCCCCCGGCATCACCGTCGAGGTGGCCGACGCGACCCACTTCTCGGTTTCCGGCACGAGCGCCGAGGCGGTGGGCCAGGTGGCCGCCGACCTGCGCCGGCTGCGGCCCCCCGAACCCTACAAGGGCAAGGGCATCATATATCGGGGCGAGCGCATCCGCCGCAAGGCGGGCAAGGCCGGCAAGGGGGCCAAGTAGGCGATGCTGAAGAGGATCGACCGCAGCCAGTCGCGGGCCCGGCGCCACCGGCGCGTGCGGCTGGTCGTCAAGGGCACGGGCGAGCGTCCCCGGCTGGCCGTGTTCAGGAGCCTTCACCACACCTATGCCCAGCTCATCGACGACGGCGGCGGGCGGACGCTGGCGGCAGCCTCGACGCTCCAGCTGAAGCTGGGTGGCAACGACGCCCAGGCCGCCGCCGCCGTCGGCCGCGCGCTGGCGGACCGGGCGCGGTCCGCCGGGATCAGCCGGGTCGTCTTCGACCGCGGCGGCTACCGCTACCACGGGCGGGTGAAGGCACTGGCCGACGCCGCCCGCGAATCGGGGTTGGAGTTCTAAGTTGGCCTACACAACACCGCAGTACTCACGGGACGGAGGCGACCTCAGCGAGCGCGTGGTCAGCCTCAACCGCGTCGCCAAGGTCGTCAAGGGCGGCCGCAAGTTCTCGTTCGCGGCCCTCATCGTGGTGGGTGACTCCAACGGCCGCGTGGGCGCCGGGCTGGGCAAGGCCCGCGAGGTCCCGGAGGCCATCCGCAAGGGCGTCGAGGTGGCCAAGCGCAACATGATCACGGTGCCCATGGTGGGCACCACCATCCCCCACGAGGTGCGCCACAAGTGGGGCGCGGCGAGGGTGCTCCTGAAGCCGGCCGCGCCCGGCACGGGGGTCATCTCGGGGGGCGCCATGCGGACGGTCATGGAGCTGGCCGGGGTCAAGGACATCCTGACCAAGTCCCTCGGCACCAACAACCACATCAACACGGTGCGGGCGACCATCAGCGCCCTCGAGAGCCTGCGCACCGCCGCCGAGGTGGCGGCACTGCGCGGCAAGACCGTGGAGGAGATCGTCGGCCCGCGCCTGGCCCGCGTGCTGGCGGGCTCGAGCGCGCCCCTGGCAGAGGCCCCCGAGGCCGGCGAGGAGAAGGAGGCCTAGGTGCTCCGCGCCACCTGGAGGAAGAGCTCGATCGGGTACGGACCGGACATCCGGGCCACCGTCGTCTCGCTCGGCTTCCGCCGCCTCAACCAGGCCCGTGATCTGCCCGACAACCCCGCCATCCGGGGCATGCTCCGGCGCGTCAGGTTCCTGGTCGCCGTCGAAGGGGAGCCCTGGGTGCAGCCGCGGCGCGCCCGCTACAAGATGGCCCGCAAGAAGTCGATCAAAAGGCATAGCCGGGGGGAGGGCAGTTGAAGCTCCACGAGCTGCGCTCGCCCGAGGGCGCGCGCACCAGGCGCAAGCGCGTCGGCCGGGGCACCGGCTCAGGCCACGGCAAGACTTCGGGGCGGGGCCAGAAGGGCCAGGGTGCACGCGGCCAGGGCTTCCGGCTCGGCTTCGAGGGGGGCCAGATGCCCCTCGCCCAGCGCCTGCCCAAGCTGGGCGGCTTCAAGAACCCCTTCAAGAAGCGCTACGCGCTCGTCAACGTCAGCAAACTGAACCGCTTCGAGGATGGGGCCACGGTGGACGCCGCCGCCCTCGCGGCCAGCGGCTTGGCGGACGAGACCGAGGAGGTCAAGGTGCTGGGCGCGGGCCGTCTCCGGCGGCGGCTGACGGTCCGGGCGCACGCCTTCACGGAGAGCGCCCGCCGGGCCATCGAGGCGCGCGGGGGAGAGGTCGAGGTTCTGGCGGGGACGGGCAGGAGGCGGCGTCCCGCGGAGCCCGCCGCCACGGCCGGCGGCGCCGATCCTGCGCGGGAGGCGCCGGAGGCTCCCGGAGGTGCCGCCGCGGACCCCGCCACCGACGGCGCGGCCGCCGAACCCCGAGAAGGCGCGTAGCAGGACTTCCCCGCCTTGAACCTGCTGGAGGCGGTCTACAGCGCGATCCGGCTGCCGGAGCTGCGCAACAAGCTGCTCTTCACGGCCGGCCTCCTGATCGTCTTCCGGGTCTTCGCCAACATCTCCATCCCGGGCGCCACGCAGAGCGCCCTCAAGGCGCTCTTCAACTCCAACGCCCTCTTGGGCCTCATCAACCTCTTCTCGGGGGGCGGGCTCTCCACGTTCAGCGTGGTGGCCATGGGGCTCAACCCCTACATCAACGCCACCATCATCATGCAGCTGATGA
Source organism: Candidatus Dormibacterales bacterium (assembly GCA_050735015.1). GTDB lineage: Bacteria > Chloroflexota > Dormibacteria > Dormibacterales > Dormibacteraceae > JBOHUX01. Next base: position 5,029 of record JBOHUY010000161.1, read on the forward strand.
CGGTGATCTCCGAACGGGTCAAGGAGATCTCCAAGGAAGGCGAGCTCGGCCGCCGCCGCATCACGCGCTGGAGCCGCTACCTGACCGTGGCCCTGGCCGCGCTACAGGCCTACGGCTTCACGGTGCTCTTCCAGAACAGCAACCCGGCCGTGCTCCCGGCCGACCTCAGCTGGCAGTCGAGGGGCGCCATCATCGTGACGCTCGCGGCCGGGACCTTGTTGCTGATGTGGTTCGGCGAGCTCATCACCGAGCACGGCATCGGCAACGGCATCTCGCTCATCATCTTCGCCGGCATCATCGGCCGCGGGCCCCAGGCCGTCTTCTCGACGCTGACCAGCCGGGCCACCGGCAACGGCGTCGCGGACTACCTGCCCATCGTCCTGTTCGGGGTCATCGCGATCGTGGTCACGGCCGGCATCATCGAGGTCCAGCAAGCGGTGCGCAAGATCCCCATCCAGTCCGCGCAGAGGGTCGTCTCGGGCGCCCGCACGGTGCAGCCGAGGGCCAGCTTCATGCCCCTGCGCGTGAACACGGCGGGCGTCATCCCCATCATCTTCGCGATCTCGATCATGTTCTTCCCGACCATCATCGCCAACTACCTGTCGGGGGCGCCCTCGGGGAGCTGGTACTACAACCTGGCCCAGTGGGTCAAGGGCAACTTCACCCCCACCGGGCCCAATTTGACCATGGACATCGTCTACAACCTGCTCTATTTCCTCTTTGTGTTCGGGTTCACGTACTTCTACACGGCGGTCCAGTTCGACGTCAACGACGTGGCCGAGAACCTCAAACGCTATTCGAGCTTCATCCCCGGCATCCGGCCGGGCCGGCCCACGGCGGAGTACCTGGGCGCGGTTATGGCCAGGATCACGTTCTTCGGGGGCATCTTCCTGGGCGTGGTCACCGTCGTCCTGCCCATCGTCACGGCCAAGGTCACCAACGTCCCCCAGCAGCAGATGTACCTGGGGGGCACCGCCATCCTGATCGTGGTCGGCGTCGCCCTCGACACCATGAAACAGCTCGAGACCCAGCTCATCATGCGGCAGTACCGCGGCTTCATCCGATGACGGGCGGGCTCTCGGGCGTGGATTTGCTCTTGTTCGGGGCGCCCGGCAGCGGGAAGGGCACCCAGGGCGCCTTTTTGCGCGAGCGCTACGGCGGCATCCCCCAGATCTCGACGGGGGACATCCTGCGGGCCGAGGGCAAGAAGGGGACCGAGCTCGGCCGCACTGCCCAGAGCTACATGGACCGCGGTGAGCTGGTGCCGGACGACCTCATGATCGAGCTCATCCGGTGCCGGCTCAGGGAGCCCGACGCGGGCGCGGGCTTCCTCCTCGACGGCTTCCCGAGGACGGTGCCCCAGGCGGAGGCGCTCGACTCCATGATGGAGTCGATGGGGCGCGCCTTCGACAGGGTCATCTACCTCCAGGTGCCCGTCGAGGAGCTTGTGGAGCGGCTGTCGGGCCGCCTCGTCTGCACCTGCTGCGGGCACAGCTACCACGTCCGCAACAACCCCCCCAAGCGGCCGGGCATATGCGACGTGGACGGCTGCCCCCTCGCGGAGCGGGACGACGACGGCCCTGGCACGGCGCGCCGGCGCATCGAGGTCTACCTCAAGGACACCGTCCCCGTGCTAGAGCACTACAAGCGGATCGACCACGAGCTGGTCGCCTACGTGGACGGGACCGGCGGCATCGAGAAGATCCGTCGGCGCATCGTGGAGGCGGCGGAGGCCCGCCGCCGGCCGGCGTGATCAACCTCAAGACGCGGCACGAGCTGGGCCTGATGGCGGCCGCCGGGGGGGCCCTGGCGGGCGTCCTGAGCCAGCTCCGGGAGGCCTGCCGGCCGGGGGTCAAGACCTCCGAGGTGGACGGGCTCGCGGAGCGCCTCATCCGCTCCGCCGGGGCCCGGCCGGGCTTCCTCGGTTACCAGGGCTTCCCCAACTCCATCTGCATCTCCGTCAATGACGAGGTCGTGCACGGCATCCCGGGGCCGCGCCGGATCCAGGAGGGCGACCTCGTGAGCCTCGACCTGGGCCTGGTCCTGGACGGCTTCTGGGCCGACATGGGCGCCACCGTGGAGGTGGGGGCTGTTTCGCCGGAGGCGGCCAAGCTCGTCCAGGTGACCGAGGAGGCGCTCGGCAAGGGCATCGCCGAGGCCCGCCCGGGGGCGCGGCTCGGGGACATCTCGGCCGCCATCCAGCGCCACGTGGAGGGGGCCGGCTTCTCGGTCGTGCGCCAGTTCGTCGGCCACGGCGTGGGCCGGCAGATGCACGAGGAGCCCCAGGTCCCCAACTTCGGCCTCCCCGGCACCGGCCCCGAGCTGCGCCCGGGCATGACGCTGGCAATCGAGCCCATGGTCAACGCGGGCTCCCCCGATGTCTTCATCAAGCCCGACGGCTGGACCGTCTGCACCGTGGACGGCACGCTCTCCGCATACGCCGAGCACACCGTCGCCATCACAGAGGGCGCCCCCCTCATCCTGACCGGGGCCTCCCGGAACGGTCAGGACGGCCCTTGAGGTACAATCAGCGTTCGTGCCCCCGACCCCAGAGCCCGACGAGGGGGTCCCGGCTGAGCCTCTTCGGGCGCCGGGCCTAGTCGAAGGGGTCGTCCTGGAGCCGCTGCCCGACGGTATGTACAGGGTGCAGCTCGGGAACGGGGCGCGGGTCCTGGCCCACGTCGCCGATCGCCTCGGCACTCACTTCGTCCGCCTGCGGGCGGGCGACGGCGTGAAGGTCGAACTGGCGGAGCGGGACCGGTCGCGGGGCAGGATCAGGGAAATCAATCGATAGGGCCGTCTTTGAGGGCGAGGACAAAAGGGTGAAGGTCAGGCCGTCGGTCAAGCGGATCTGCCCGAACTGCAAGGTGATACGGCGGGAGGGGGTGGTGCGGGTCATCTGCACGAACCCCAAGCACAAGCAGCGGCAGGGATGAGAGTCGAGGAGGCATCGGTTTGGCGCGCATAGCCGGCATCGACATCCCCCGCGACAAGCGGGCGGTGATCTCGCTCACCTACATACACGGCATCGGCCGGACGACCTCCGAGAAGATCGTCAAGATGGCCAACGTCAACGGCGACGCCCGCGTCAAGGACCTCACCGACGAGGAGGTCGGCCGCATCCGGCAGGTCATCGACAGGCTCTCCGCGACCAAGGACATCCTCATCGAGGGCGACCTCCGCCGCGAGGTGGCGATGAACATCAAGAGGCTGGTCGAGGTGGGCGCCTACCGGGGCCAGCGTCACCGCCGGGGGCTGCCCGTGCGCGGGCAGAGAACCCGCACCAACGCGCGCAGCCGGCGGGGTCCCAAGCGCACGGTTGGCGTGCGCCGCAAGAAGGGCAAGTGACAGAGCAAGTGACAGGACCAGTGGCGAGGAAGGGTCTTTAGACGGTGGCCAAGAAGAAGAAGGGCCTGCGCACAAGGCGCCGCGAGCGCAAGAACATCGCGGTCGGCCACGCGCACATCCAGAGCACGTTCAACAACACGATCATCTCCATCACCGACATCCAGGGCAATGTGGTCTCCTGGGGCTCGGCCGGCGCCCAGGGCTTCAAGGGCAGTCGCAAGTCGACGCCGTTCGCAGCCCAGGTCACGGCCGAGGCCACGGCCCGGAGGGCCATGGAGCACGGCATGCGGTCGATCGAGGTCTTCGTGCGCGGCCCCGGCTCGGGCCGGGAGGCCGCCATCCGCTCCCTCCAGGCCACCGGGCTGGAGGTGAACGCGATCACCGACGTGACGCCCATCCCCCACAACGGGTGCCGCCCCCCCAAGCGGAGGAGGGTCTAATGCGCCTGACCGCCCCCGTCCGAGGCGCCCGCCGGGCGTCCCCGCCGGCCTCACCCGAGCAGAGCGCATAGTGGCGAACTATCACGGGCCCGTCTGCCGCTTCTGCCGCCGGGAGGGGGCCAAGCTCTACCTCAAGGGCGAGCGCTGCTACACGCCCAAGTGCGCCATCGAGCGCAGGGCCTTCGCGCCCGGCGCCCACGGCCAGACCAACACGCGGCGCAAGACATCCGACTACGGCGTCCAGCTGCGGGCGAAGCAGAAGGCGCGGCGCATCTACGGCCTGGTCGAGAAGCAGTTTCGCAACTACTTCGAGCTGGCGGAGCGGGAGTCCGGCGTGACCGGCCTCAACCTGCTCCGGCACCTGGAGCTGCGCCTGGACAACGTCGTCTACCGGCTGGGCCTGGCCTCCTCCCGCAAGCAGGCCCGCCAGCTGGTCACGCACCGCCACTTCGAGGTCAACGGGCGCATCACCAACGTGCCCTCCTACCAGGTCAAGGCGGGGGACGTGGTCATCGTCAGGAGCCGCGACTCCAGCCAGGGCGTGACCGAGGTGGCGCTGGAGTCGACGGGGATCCGGCCCATGCCCTCCTGGCTGTCCTTCAACGGCGAGGAGAGGTCGGGCAAGGTGCTGGCCGTCCCGGGCCGGGAGGAGATGGAGACCGGGGTCGAAGAGCACCTGATCGTAGAGTTCTACTCCCGGTAAGGAAGTCGGGAACAGGAGGTCATTGGTTCGTTGGCGATTGACACGCAAGCCGTGATGAAGCCTCAAGTCAGCCGCGTGGAAGGCGACGAGGTCTACGGGAAGTTCGAGATCGAGCCGCTGGAGCCCGGCTTCGGGATCACGCTCGGCAACACGCTCCGGCGGGTGCTGCTCTCCTCCCTCTGTGGGGCCGCCGTGACGTCGATCCAGATCGACGGGGTGGCCCACGAGTTCACCTCGGTGGCCCACGTCAAAGAGGACGTCACCGAGATCATCCTCAACTTGAAGCAGCTCTGCCTCAAGAGCTTCACCGAGGACCCCGTGGCCATGGTCCTGGACTTCACGGGGCCGGGCGAGGTGCACGCCTCCGACATCGAGACCACCTCCGACGTCGAGATCGTCAACGGTGACCTCTACATCTGCACGCTGGCCGAGAAGGGGCGGCTGCGCATGGAGCTCAACGTCGAGAAGGGCAAGGGCTACGCGGTCGCCGAGCGCAACAAGCGGGAGGGCCAGCCGATCGGTGTCGTACCCATCGACGCCATCTTCTCGCCGGTCAAGAAAGCCAACTTCACGGTCGAGAAGACCAGGGTCGGCCAGGCCACCGACTTCGACAGGCTCCTGCTCGAGGTCTGGACGGACGGCACCCTCACGCCCGAGGAGGCCGTCAGCCAGGCGGCCTCGCTCTTCACACAGCACCTTGAGCTCTTCGTCACCTTCGGGGACAGCATCGCCGCGCCCCAGCCCGCCAACCGGGGCCAGGCCAGCCTGACGCGCCTCAACGAGACCGCCATCGAGGACCTGGACCTCTCCGTGCGCGCCTTCAACTGCCTCAAGGCCAACGACATCACAACCGTCGGCCAGCTCCTGAGCAAGAAGGAGGGCGAGCTCTTGAGCCTGCGCAACTTCGGGCGCAAGTCTCTGGACGAGATCAAAGAGAAGCTGGTCGAGAAGGGGTTCGTGGCCCCCGAGGAGATGGAGACCGTCTTCCACTAGGCTCTCATGAGGCACCAGAAGAGCGGCCGCCGCTTCAATCGCGACACCAACCACCGCAAGGCGCTCATGCGCAACCTCTGCACGTCGCTCCTCCAGGAGGGGCGCATCACGACCACGGAGGCGAAGGCCAAAGAGCTCCGGCGGTGGGTGGAGCGCATCATCACCACGGCCAAGGCCGACGACCTCGCCGCCCGCCGCCGGGTGCTTTCTGAGCTGACCGGCGAAGAGGCGGCCGAGCGGCTCTTCACGAGCCTGGTCCCCAAGCTGGCGGAGCGCCCGGGCGGCTACACCCGCATCGTCCGGCGGGGCCCGCGCCTGGGCGACGCCGCGCCCATGGTCATCGTCGAGCTGGTCGTATAGGCCGCCCCCTGGCGGCCGTCGGCTTGAAAA
>JBOHUY010000162.1:0-1660 GCA_050735015.1 Candidatus Dormibacterales bacterium
GAGAACGCTCACCCCCAGCTCCCGGCTGAGGACGGCCGTGCCCAGGGGTCCGAGGCCCAGACCGCCCAGCTCGGGGCCCAGGTGGGGGTTGAAGAGGCCGGCCACGCGTGCCTTTTGACGCAGGCGCTCCACGACCGGCCAGTCCACCTCTTCGGCGCCCCCCGGCTCGGCCGGCAGCACCTCTTCGGCCACGAAGCGCGCCGTGCGCCGGCGCAGGTCCTTCAGATCGTCGGGGAGCGTGAAGTTGACCATCGCCACTCGATGGTAGGGCCGCGGCGGTCCCCCGCCGCCAACTGCAGCCGGAATCGGCGGTTACTTAAACTTGCCCTGTGGCTGTAGGGGCGGCGCGAGCCGCCGGCGCGCGGGAACGGGTGCAGAACCCGTACAGCCGCCTTCCCAACTGGCTCTACCCCACGTTCGTCGCCGCCGCGCTGACCGTGTTCGGCCTCTACGCCCTCTGGGTGGTCTTCTTCCAGACCCGGGGCTACGCGGCCCCCTACCTGAGCCCCTTCTACTCCCCCTACCTGTGGGTGGGGGGGCCCATCCCCTCGGCCATCTGGGTGGCCTGGGCGCCCTTCGCCTTCCGGACCACCTGCTACTACTACCGCAAGGCCTACTTCCGGAGCTTCTTCCTGCACCCCCGCTCCTGCGCCGTGCCCGAGCCCGAACGCCCGGGCCCCTTCCACCGCTACCGGGGGGAGACGGTCTTCCCCTATGTCCTCAACAACCTGCACCGCTTCGCCCTCTACGCCACCATGGTGCAGGTCGGCTTCCTCTGGTACGACGTCTTCTTCGCCTTCCGGTTCGGCTCACATTGGGGCGTGGGGGTGGGCACGGCCCTCATGCTGGTCAACGTCCTCCTCCTGAGCGGGTACACCTTCGGGTGCCACGCGCTCCGGCACCTGAGCGGGGGCGGCATGGACTGCTTCAGCTGCTCGCAGGCGGCCCGGGCCCGCTTCAAGCTCTGGAAGGGCGTCACGGTGCTCAACGTCAGCCACGACCGCTGGGCCTGGGCGAGCCTGGCCTCGGTCTGGGCGGTCGACATCTACGTCCGGCTCATGATGCACGGAGCCCTGGCCGACCCGCGCTGGGTCCCCTTCAGCTAAGAGGAGTGCCCGGCATGGAGGTCCAGGAGACGGTGGAGACCGACGTGCTCGTGATCGGCGCCGGGGGCGCCGGCATGCGAGCCGCCATCTCCGTGGCCGAGGCCGGACTCAAGACGGCCGTGCTCTCCAAGTCCCTGCTCGGCAAGGCCCATACCGTGATGGCGGAGGGGGGCGCCGCCGGCGCCCTCGCCAACGTGGCCCCCCTGGATAGCTGGAAGGTCCATTTCTCGGACACCATGAACGGCGGCAAGCTGCTCAACAACTGGCGCATGGCGGAGCTCCACGCCAAGGAGGCCCCCGAGCGCATCCTCGAGCTGGAGCGCTGGGGCGCCATCTTCGACCGCAACCGCCACGGCCTCATCCACCAGCGCTCCTTCGGCGGCCACACCTACCCACGCCTCGCCCACATCGGAGACCGCACGGGCCTCGAGATCATCCGCGCGCTCCAGGACCACCTGGTCCACCGGCACGGCGTCGAGGTCTTCATGGAGACGACGGCCACCTCGCTCCTGACCGCCCGGGGCCGGGTCGTGGGCGCGCTCGCCTACCGGCGG
>JBOHUY010000163.1:0-7021 GCA_050735015.1 Candidatus Dormibacterales bacterium
GCCGATGCTGCGCGTGGCGCAACCGCGATCCGAGCCGCGGGCCGCCACCTTCGGCGTATTCATCCTTCGACGTTGACCGACTCATATTTCAAATGACTCAAGGCGAGCGACGATTGTGACGAGGGAGCACGGCACGGCGCCTTCAGCGGTGTCTGGCCTGAGGACAGCCGGTGCGAAGGCCCAGTGACGGGAATCGTTGGGGCCAAGCCGGTATTCAGCGGCCGTCTTTGTTGGTGCGCGTGGCCACGTGAAAGTACGCGGTGGTGGCCAGCGAAGGTTCGCACCCTCGACCGTCTGACCTGACCGCGAGCGGGTTGTCCCCGGGCAGGCAAAGTGGAGTTGCTTCGAACCCACCAGCCCACCCGGGAGACCTACTCATTGAAGACGACGAGGGACTACTTGAACATCATCGACGCGTACCACGAGCTGGGCAGCTACCGGGGGGCGGCCCTGCTGTGCGGCACCACCGACAAGACCGTGCGCCGGGTCGTCGAGCGGCACCAGGCCGGCGGGCCCTGGGTCCGTCACGCGCGTCCGGTGACCAGGAACACCGAGCCGGTGCTGTCGGTCCTGGCCAAGAAGGTCAAGGACACCGACGGTCGAATCTCGGCCAAGCGGCTGCTGCCAGTAGCGCGGGCGGCCGGCTACACAGGGTCGGCGCGCAACCTGCGCCGGGCGGTGGCCAAGATCAAGACCGAGCACCGGCAGAAGCGGCGCCTCTACCGACCTTGGGTGCCGACCCCGGGCCAGCACCTGGTCATCGACTGGACGCCGGAGGCGGGGATGCACATCTTCTGTGCGGTGCTGGCGTGGAGCCGCTACCGCTTCGTTCGCTTCGCGCTCAACGAGACTCGGGAGACGACGCTGGCGCTGCTGACCGAATGCTTCGAGGAGCTGGGCGCGGTGCCGGCGGTTGTGCTCAGCGACCGGATGAGCTGCCTCAAGAACGGGGTCGTGGCCAACGTCGTGGTGCCCCACCCCGACTACGTCCGCTTCGCCGCTCACTTTGGCTTCCGGCCCGACTTCTGTGAGAGCGCGGACCCCGAGTCGAAGGGCGTCGTCGAGCACCTCGCCGGCTACGTTCAGGTCGACCTGGTGGTGCCTGAAGACGGCTTCGGCGGCAACCCCGAGCTGGCCAACCGCCAGGCCCGAGTCTGGGGGCTGGAGGTGAACGGCCGGGTCCACAGTGAGATCCAGGCGGTGCCCGCCGAACGCCTCCAGGAGGAGCGGCCGCTGATGCGCCCGCTGCCGTCCCTGCGACCGCCGCTGTGCCGCGGCGAGCTTCGCAAGGTCGACCGCCTGCAGACGATCCGCTTCGGCTCGGCCCGCTACTCGGTGCCGACGACCTGGGTGGGGCGGACGCTGGAGATCATGGTCGAGGACGGCGAGGTCGTCATCGGGCTCGACGGCAAGGAGATCACGCGCCACCAACTGCAGCCGCCGGGCGGCGTCTCCATCCACGATCAGCACTACCGCGGTCCGGTCCGGCCGCCGGCGCGAGCGATTCGGGTTCGGACCGAGACCGAGCGCGCGTTCATCGCCCTGGGCCCGGTCGCCGAGGGCTTCCTGCGCTCGGCGGCAGCCGCCGGCACCTCGCGGCTGGCAGGGGAGCTGGCTGAGATCGTGAGCCTGGAACCGAGCTGGGGTCGCCCGCAGCTGGTCGCGGCTCTGGCGCGGGCCACCCGCTTCCGCCGCTTCAAAGCCGACGACGTCCGCGACATCCTGGCCGCCGGCCTGCAGGCACCCAACCCGGTCTCAGCGGGCAAGGCCCTCCAGCTCGCCCTGCCCGAGGCTCCGGTCCGCTCGCTCGAGGCCTATGCCCTGGAGGCGATCCGATGACAGCGACCGCACCTGCGCTCGCACCCGACCTGGTGGCCGGCCTCCGTCGCCTCAAGCTCTCGCGGATTCGAGCCATCGCACCCGAGGTCTGTCAGGCGGCCAAGACCCAGCGCTGGGCGCCCGACGAGTTCCTACGCACGCTCATCGAGGCCGAGATCTCCTCCCGCGACGACTCCAACCTCCGCGCCGTGTCAAGCTCGCCGGCAGAGCGAGGAGCGCCGAGTCGCGGTTCTCTTCCCCGCCCGGGCCGCCCTGAATGACGACGTGAACGAGATCCGCTACGGGCCTCGCAAGCGCCGCCGCCAGGCCCGGGGCGATTTTCCCCTCGAGGGTGCCTGGCGCGCTCATTGGCCTAAGCATGGGACAAGCCTCGGCCAGGCCCTCAGAAGCCCACCAGTTCCGGTTGGGCCTGCCGGGCGCTGTAGTCCAGGGGCACCGCGGGCGCGACGGCGACGCCTAGAGGGTAGGGGCCCACGGCGGGTCCTGATTCGGAATCGAGGGTCCAGGTGACCTGGAACCGCAAGGTGGCGCCCACGGTCAACTGGTGGGCCTCCGCCTCGTACGCGTGCCGGACGGTGGAGGGCTGCGGGTAGGCCGCGCCCCCGCCCGCCTCGCCGGCCACGTCCAGCACGGCGCCGTCGCCGAAGTCCCAGCTCACGGCCTGGGGCTCAGCCCTGATCGTGTACCTGGCCCCGAGCCAGGTCTCCGTGACCACCACGGGGGCGGGGCGCGGCTGCAGCCAGAACCAGCTCTCGAGCCCCGTGAGCGCCCAGGGGAAGGGGTTGGCCTCGACGTTGAAGGGGGGCAGGTGGAGGTCGGGCATGGGCGGCGGGGGCGCGGGCACGCCGCAGCCGACCTGGACGCCGGTGGCGTTGCCGAGGCGGTCAAAGGCCCTCACGTGGAGGCAGACCTGGACGCCGGGGGCCACGCCCGTGGCGGTCAGCGTCCGGGGTCCCGCCGAGGCGGCCCTATCGCGGGCCGGGCCGCCCCCGACCGTGAGCCAGGAGAGGTAGTGGTCCATGCCGGCCACGAAGTAGTCGCGGCCGGCGCCGTCGCCCCGATCCACCACGGGGTCCCAGGTCAACGTCACCGAGCTGGGCCCGACGGTGACGGCGCGTGGGTGGGGAGGCTCCGGCGGGACCGAGTCCACGTAGATGTCGAGGACGGGGCGACCGTAGACGTCGGCCATGTAGGGGGGCGGGGTACCGCGGCCCCGCCACCCGAACCCGCACTCGCCCCCGAAGGTCCAGTTGTAGTACGCGATGTACTGCTTGGCGTGCCCGTGCACGGCCCAGCCGTAAGAGGCGAAGTTCCAGTGGCCGACCTTCCCGTAGCCAACGCGCATGATGTGCCGCCACCCGGAGTCCTGCCCGGGCCTGCCGTCGAAGTCGCCATACCAGCGCCCGTACCAGTCGTCGTATCCGGGGACGCGGTGGATGCCCCAGAAGGTCGACTGCTCCGGGTTGGTGCCCACGTGGGGATCGCTGGTCACGATCACCCCGTAGCTGCCGGGCAAGAAGGAGTGCCAGGGACAGAACCCGCGCGGGTCTCCGTACGAGCTTCCCCAGCGGGAGGCGGCGGCGGGGAGCGGCTGGAGCACGGCCGCGGCGACGAGCGCAAGGGCAAGAAGGAGAGGTCTGGGGCGGAACATGCGCCCCAGCTTGGCGGCGGCTCCCCGCGCGGGGAAGCGGCCCGGTTAAGGCTCCGCGGCGGGCAGCTCCAGCGTGAAGAGGCTCCCCCGCCCGGGGGAGCTCTCGAAGGTCAGCCGTCCCCCCATCAACTCGGCCAGGCGCCGGCTGAGAGGCAGGCCCAGCCCGGTACCCTCGTGCGTGCGGCTGCGCCCCATGGCCACCTGCACGAAGTCCTCGAAGATGCGCTCTCGCTGCTCGGCCGCGATCCCGATGCCCGAGTCCCGGACCTGGAAGATGACCGTGTCCCCCCGCCCGGGCCGGATCGTGAGCCGCACGGTGCCCCCCTCGTCGGTGAACTTGACGGCGTTGGAGAGCAGGTTCAAGAGCACCTGGGCGAGGCGGAGCCGGTCGGCGCGGACGGCGAGCCCGGGCGCGATGCGGGTGCGGAGCACGAGCGATTTGGCCTCCGCCATGAGCCGGATCCTGGCCACCGCCTCCCGCCCCGCCTCGTCGGCCGCCACCCTCTCCGGCCGCACCTCCATATGGCCGGCCTGCACCTTGGAGAGGTCGAGCACCTCGTTGATGAGGTCCAAAAGGTGCTTCCCGCTCGAGCCCACGTACTCCACGTAGCGCTCCTGGCGCTCGTTCAAAGGCCCGAAGCGCTCGCTCTTGAGAAGCTGGGCGAAGCCCAGGATGGAGTTGAGGGGCGTGCGCAGCTCGTGGCTCATGGCGGCCAGGAAGCGCGACTTGGCCTCGCTCTCGCGCACGGCCTCCTCGGCCCGGCTCCGCTCGGTCACGTCGACCGAGACGCTGGTCACCCCCACAACGCAGCCCGCGGCGTCCCGGACGGGGCTGTAGACGGTCTCCAGCTCCCGGCCGCCGAGACTGAAGGCGAAGGTGCCCGACTCTCCCGCCATGCCCTTGCGGAAGTGCTCGACGATGGGAGCCTGGTCCGAGTAGAGCTCGAAGATGGAGCGCCCCACGTGCTCCCCGGGCTCGAGGCCGAGCAGGCGCAGCCCGCTGCCCTCGGAGAGTGTGAAGACCCCCTCGGAGTCGAGGCTGGAGAGGACGACGGGGGCGTGGCTGACGACTTCCTCCAGCCGCCTGCGGCTCTCCAGGAGCTGGGCCTGGGCGTCCTTGAGGTCGGTGACGTCGAAGAAGCTGCTGACCAGCTCGGTGATCTCGCCGGCCTCGTCGAGGACCGGCACGGCGTCGATCCTGAGCCAGGTCGGGGTGCCGTCCGGGCCCGCGTAGCCGAGGACGCGGTTGCGGACCGGCAGCCGCGTCTTGATGGCGGCCACCGTGGGGCGCTGGTCCGGGGGCACGGGGGCCCCGTCTTCGGTCGTGACCTCCCTCGTGATGGGCCCCAGCGCCTGCCGGCCGACGAGCTCCTCCAGCGGGTGCCCGAAGATGCTCGCCGCCTGCAGGTTGGCGTCGACGATGCGGCCGTCCGGGGCCTGCACGACCACCCCGCAGCTCATGGTCCCGTAGAGGCTGCGGAAGCGCTCCTCCGAGCGGGCCAGGTCGGCGTGGAGCTGGGCCGACTCCAGCGCGGGCGCGACCAGCCCGGCCAGGAGGGAGAGCGTCTGCACGTCCTCGGGGGAGAAGGCGCGGCGCTCCAGCGAGAGCGCGGCGAGGGTGCCGACGGCGCGGTCGTGCACCGTGAGCGGCACCGAGACCGCGCTCCGGTACCCGATCAGGGCGGCGTTGCCGACGGCGTGCTCCCAGGTCTGGTAGTCCTCCACCACGACCGGCTCCCGGCGCACGAAGGTCTGCCCGGCGATGCCCTCACCGGGCCGCAGGTCGTAGCCGCTGAGCAGCCCGGCCGCGTCTCTGACGCAGTGAAGCAACCCCGCCCTCTCGTCCCAGGTCACGAGCGTCGCCTGGGGCGTCTTGAGGAGCTGGCAGGCGCTCCGCACCACCTCCTCCATGATCGCGGCCGGCTCCAGGACGCCACTCACCCCCACGGCCACCTCGTAGAGGGTGCGGAACCGGGTCGCTGCCTGGGAACGCTCCTCGGCCAGGCGCGCGGCGACGAGGGCGGGCGCCACCTGGGCGGCCAGCAGCGAGAGGACGTTGGCGTCGTCGGGCCGGAACCGGCGCCGGCTGCGCGTGGCGGCGACCAGGGTCCCGACGGCGAGGTCGCCGACCACCAGGGGCACGGCCAGCACGGCCCTCAGCCCCCAGCGGTCGGAGCCGGGGTGGGCCGCCCCGTCCCGCCGGTAGTCGTCGATGATGACCGGCTCCCGGGTCCGGAAGGCCTTCCCCGAGGCGCCCACGGCGGTGGAGATGGCGGACTCGAACTCGGCGGCGCAGGGGTCGTTGGTGGCGAGCAGGTGGAGGCGCTCCTGCGCGGGGTCCCACCAGCGCAGGGTGGCGCTTTCCACCCGCAGGAGGCGGGAGACATGCTCCACGGCCAGGCGCCCCAGGGAGAGAGGGTCGAGCACCCCGCTGGCCGCCATCGAGAGCTCGTGGAGGGCCCGGAAGGCCTGGCCCTGGCGCCGGCGGTCCTCGGCCGCCCGTGCCGCCTGGAGAACGGGCGCCACGTGGGCCGCGAAGAGCGAGAGGAGGTGAACCTCGTCCTCGCGAAACCGGCGTTGCTCGTAGGTCCAGAGGCCCAGGGCCCCGATGGCGTCGAGGCCGATGACCATGGGCACCGCGAGCGCGCCCGCGATCTGCCTGGCCGCCGCGGAGGGAACTCGCGCGGGCAGAGTGCGGTAATCCTCCACCGCCGTGGCGCGGCGGGTCTGGAAGGCCAGGCCGGCCATGCCCTCCCCCGGTCTGAGGGGCGTCTCGGGGGAGGCCGAGGCGGTCTCGTACACGGGCTGGAGGAGTTCCGTCTCCGCGTCCCACATGAAGACGACGCCCCCGTCCGCGGCCAGCAGCCGGGTGGCCCGGTCGACGGCCAGCTGGGCTATGCCGGAGGGGTCGCGATCCCCGCTCGCCGCCGCGGCGGCGACGTCGTAGAGAGCCCGGATGACCTCGCCCCGGGCGCTCGCCGTGTCTGGGATCAGTGGCTGCAAAATCGTGTTCACGTGGTGTCTTGAGGCCCGGGGGGCAGGTTCCGGGTCCCCGCGACCGCGGCGGCTTCGCCTGCGAAGGCGCCGAAACCGCTCTCGACGGGATGACGTTAGCAGGGGGCTCGCCTTGCGTGAGGCCGGCTCAGGCGGCGGGCGAAGGAGGCGTCCACCACTGGTCGGGAGGGAGCTCGAACTCGTCTCCGACCGTCCACCCCCGCCCCGACCAGGCGAGTTGCGCCTGCCACTGCGCCAGGACGGTCGACCAAGGCGGTCCGGGCCCATGCGCGGTCACGAGACGCTGCCGGGAGAGGACTTCAAGGACCGCCTCGCCCGCCCCCGGCGCCACCTGCCGCCAGTGGACCAGGGCCCGCCGGAGCACCTCCTCCTCTTCGCGCTCCCCGAGGCGCCTCAGCCGGGACGCCTCTTCCACGGCCACGGCCAGGGCGCGGCCGCTGAGCGACTGGCGCAGACCGGCCGTGGCGCTCCCCGCGAGGGCGGCGCGGCGGGCGTCGTCGGCGGCCAGGACCGCCC
>JBOHUY010000164.1:0-9495 GCA_050735015.1 Candidatus Dormibacterales bacterium
GGCCAGCTCCAAAAGAGGCCTCGGGAGCAGCCTCGAACCCCATCTCGATCGGTCGAGATTCGCGATATTCGAACTCCCCCGAGCGCCCAAATTGAACTCATCTCCTCCCGCGACGACTCCAACCTCCGCGCCCGTGTCAAGCTCGCCGGCTTCCCGGTCCGCAAGACCCTGGACGAATTCAAGGTCCAGGCTTCCTCGGTGCCTCAGGCCAGCTTCGACTACCTGGCCGGCCTGGAGTGGGTCCGGGCCAGAGAGAACCTCTGCCTGCTCGGTCCGGCCGGGACTGGGAAATCGCACTTGCTGGTCGGGCTCGGCTACGCCGCCGTTGCGGCTGGCCATCGCGTCCGCTATTTCGCCGCCGCCGACCTGGTCGAGACCCTCTACCGCGGCTTCGCCGACAACTCGGTGGGCCGCGTCATCGACGGCATCCTCCGCTCCGATCTGGTGCTGTTGGACGAGCTCGGCTTTGCGCCTCTTGATCCTACCGGCGGCCAGCTCTTCTTCCGCTTCATCTCCGCCGCCTACGAGCGGCGCAGCCTCGGCATCGCCAGCCACTTTCCGTTCAACGACTGGGGCCGCTTCCTACCCGACGAGACCACCGCGGTCTCGCTGATCGACCGCCTCCTACATCACGCGGTCGTGGTCGTGACTGCCGGCGAATCGTTCCGCATGCGCGAGGCGAGGACTCGGGGAGGGGTGCCGCTCAAGGGGGACTGAGCAGCCTCGGGGTGCGGACTTTCAGTTGGCCAAAACCACGGACTTTGAGATGGCCATTGACACCGGTGCCGGTCGCCGGCGGATCGGCTCCCGGGGTCGCGTCAGGCGGCGTCGGGGTACTGAGGGCCGTCCTTCCCTTCTTGATCCTGATCGCGGTGGTGGTCCTCTGGACCGGTCCCTGGTCGCCACTTCCGAAGGTGATCGGCTTCAAAGACTCTGTCGCCGCCGTGTCATCGCTGCCAGGTCACAAGAAGGTGGCGGCGGCCTTGGTGTGGACTCCTTTCGTCGCCGGGACGGCTATCCTCGCCTCCTGGCTTCTAATCCTGCTGTATGCCCGTCCCAGCCTCGCCACGTTGGGCGAGGTGTTCCGAAAGACGTTCAAACAGATGTGGGGCGCGTTGCTGGTCGGGGTCTTCATCTTCGGGCTTGCCTTCGTCTTCAACTTCTCGGGGATGGCTGCCTCCGTCGCGTATGGGTTCTCGCGCTTGGGCAAGGTCTTCATCCTGCTGGCGCCGATCCTGGGCTGGATCGGGGTCGCGCTTTCCGGGAGCAACACCTCCACCAACACCTTGTTCGGCTATTTCCAGCTTGCGGTCGGGAGGTTACTCGGATTCCCACTCGCGCTGCTCCCCTCTCTCAACTCAGTCGGGGCTGAGGTGGGCAAGCCCGTGGCGCCCCAGACGACCAGCGTGGGCGTCTCCACGACCAGCTACGTCCGCAACGAAGGCGCGGCGATCAGGCACAACATGGGCTGGACTCTCTTCATGCTGGGGTACCTGGTCTTGATCGGGCTCTTCTATTACTTCGTGCTCCCGGGGGCCATGACCGCCGTCGTAAAGTGACGACCCTGCGCGCGCCGGGAGCTCCCCAGGACGACTGGCGGCTCGGCGACCAGGCCTTGGGGGCCGCGGGTTGGGACGGAGTTACAGCCTTGGGTGGCGGCACGGTCGGGAGGCGCCCTGTCCTCGGCAGCGATGTCCGCCACGACCCCGCCTGCCTCGCTTGAAGGGGGATGGCCGCCTAGCAGGCTGATGAGATGGGGCCTCGCGGTGCGCATGCGGGCCCTAGATTCCGAGAAACTCCTCTCCCGGTTGGTCAGCAGTCACGTCCTCACGGATCAACATGCGCGGCAAGACCATCCTGACCGTTACCTCCGACGAGCACATCCCCGCCGACGACCCGAGCCGGCGCGTCGGGCCACTCGTGGAAGCTGCTGGGCACGCGATGGGGATGAGCTGATGCGCCGCCGCAAGCCTTGGTTCTTGGCGAGACCGCCGCCGCCTCCCGGGGCACCCGTGGGGATGGTGGGCGGCGGGGATTTCCCGGACCGCCTGGCGGATGGTGGAGCTCCCTCCCAGCCTTCCATGAGGAGTTAGAACCGCTCGCCGACATCGGGCCCCAAGGCGGCCGCCAGCGCTGTCGAAGTGGATCCCGCGAGGGAAGCTCGGCCCTTCGCGGCAGCGGCCCGCCCGTGGCGCGCGCACCCCCGCATCTCGCTGCGGCGCCCTCTCGCTCATCCGCCCGCTGCTTCCGTGGAGCGCCCCGAGCTTCAGTTCCGGCGGGCGATGGCCGGGCGGCGCGGTCGGCACCCCTATCATGTCCGGGTCAAATGTCCGTGCGTGCAGGCGGGACGCCGACGTCACGGCGTGCCCGGAGGGGTGGGGGAGAAGGCCGCAGCCGAGGCTCGCGCGCGCGCCCGGGAGGCCGGCGGCCGGGCCAGTCGGCGGGCTTCATGCTGAGATGAGCTGGGAAGCCTGGTTCACCCTCGCCGTGGTGCTGGCTGTGATCGCGGTCCTGGCCACCGAGCGCGTCTCGCCGCCGGTCACGATCATCGGCGCGGTCACAGTGCTTCTGCTGGCGCACGTGATTGACGCGCGTGCGGCGCTCTCCGGCTTCTCAAACGAGGCGCCCGTGACCATCGCGGCGCTCTACGTGGTGGCGGGCGCGGCCGAGTCGACGGGCGCCCTGGAAGGGCTGACCAGGGTCATCCTCAACGGCCGCTTCAACGAGCATCCCCGCCCGGCCAGGGCGGACCTCTTCCGGATGATGGTGCCCACCTCCGGCATGTCCGCCTTCATCTACAACACCCCGCTCACTACCATGCTGGCGCCCCGCGTGACCGCCTGGGCCCGCCGGACCGGCCGCATGCCGTCCTGGTTCTTGATGCCCCTCAACCTGGCCATCTTGGCCGGCGGCCTGCTCACCGCCATCGGAACCACCACCAACGTCGTCATCTCCGGCCTCCTCTCGGCCTCCCACCGGAGCCCGCTCTCCTTCTTCGAGCCGACCCCCGTCGGCCTCGCCATCGCCGTGGTCGTGATCCCGGTCGTGGTCCTGCTCAGCCCTCTGTTGCTCGGGCACCGCGGTACGGCCAAGGAGGGCTTCGCGGACACACGCACTTTCACCGTCGAGATGATCGTCCCCCCCGGAAGCCTGATCGCGGGGCGCACGATCGCCGAGGCGGGTCTGCGCAACCTGGAGGGCGTCTATCTGGTCGAGATCCTCCACGACGGCTCCTCGGTGGCGGCCGTGGGGCCCGACCGCAAGCTGACCGAGGGGGACAGGCTGGTCTTCGCGGGCAACGTAAAGCGCGTGTTGGACCTCCAGCGCATGCGCGGGCTGGCCTCCGCGGAGACGGCCCACTTCTCGGTCGTCACGGGGCCGGACCGACTCTTCTTCGAGGCCGTCGTGGCGGCGGGATCGCAGCTCGTCGGCCAGACCCTCAAGTCGATCGGCTTCCGGTCACGCTACGAGGCGGCGGTGGTGGCCATCCACCGAGGCGGAGAGCAGGTCCAGCGCAAGCTGGGTGACGTCAACCTGAGGGCGGGCGATGTCCTCCTCGTCCTCGCCACCGGCGACTTCCGTCAGCGGTTCGGCGGCGGGGGCGACTTCGCTCTCATAGCCCAGCCGGACGGTAACCCGGTCGCCCTCCAGCGCGACAAGGCGCGGATCGTGAACCTGATCGTGCTCGGGTTCATCGTGTCCGTGACCACGGGCCTTCTGAGCGTGCTCGACGCCGCCCTCATCGCCGCGATCCTCATCATCGTCCTGCGCGTGGTCACCCCCTGGCAGGCCAGGCACTCGATCGACCTCAACGTGCTCGTGGTCCTTTGCGGGAGCTTCGGCATCGGCGCGGCCGTGGGGCAGAGCGGCCTGGCCAGGGAGCTGGCCAGGATCCTCATCCAGGGCCTGCATCCCCTCGGACCGATCGGGATCCTGGCCGGAGTGCTCCTCGCCACGGCCGTCGTCACCCAGGTCGTGACCAACAACGCGGCGGCGGTGCTCATGTTCCCCATCGCCGTCGCAACGTCCGCCCAGGCCGGCCTCGACTTTCGCCCCTTCGTGCTGGCCCTGGTGGTGGGGGCCTCGGCGTCCTTCCTCACCCCCATCGGCTACCAGACGAACATGATCGTGGCCGGCATGGGGGGCTACCGGTGGGGCGACTTCCTGCGCCTGGGCACCCCCGTCCTCGCGGCGACGGTCGCCGTCGCGCTTCTGGTCATCCCGGCCGTCTCGCCGCTCCGGTAGAATCGCCTGCCCGATCGGATTGCGCGACCCGCCGCACGAGGGCGCTTCGGGGCAGGCTCTGGCCGCGGTCTGAGACCCGTCCGGCTCGGTCGCCCGCCTCCTCACGTGGGCCGGGCCGGCGGTGGGTCATTTGCCCCATCGAGATGGGTCTCCGCAATCTTGTCTTCCTGATGGAACTGGGATAGCGTTCCCTCGAAACGAGGGACGCCGGCGGCGCGGACGCGCTCCGGCGTCACGTCATCCTGAGGGAGGGGGGCAATGGACGGCTTCAATCGCGTGGACGCGGGCGGTTCCCGCGGGGGGGGTGCGGGCTCGACGAGCGCCAGCCTCGCTCCGCAGAAGGGCAGCAAGAGGACCATCACAAGCGTGGCGGGCCCGTGCCGCCTGTTCGTCGTGCGCCATGGCACGACCCGCATGAACGTCGAGAACCGATACCGCGGGCGGCGCGACATACCGCTCGACGCCCAGGGCTACCAGGACGCCGTCAACGCCGCGCGTCTGCTCTCGTCGGCGGGCCTGACCGCCGTCTATTCGGGCCCTCTGCGCAGGACCATCGCGACCGCCCAGATCATCGCCGATGAAGCGGGCGTCCCCGACATCCGCATCCTGCACGGCCTGATCAACCTCGACTACGGGGTCTGGGAGGGCATGACGTCCACCGAGGCCGCCATGTACGATCCCCGCTCCTTCGGGTTCTACAAATCCTCCCCGCTGGAGGCCGTCTGCCCCAACGGCGAGCGCGTGGCCGATGCCCAGGAGCGCATGATGGAGGCCCTGCAGCTGATCGGCGCGCGCCACCAGGGCGAGGCCGTGGCCGCCGTTTCGCACGCGGTCATGATCCGGCTGGCGGTGCAGCGGATACTGGGCATCCAGGGCGAAAGGTGGCGGATCCAGGTCGGGCGCGGCTCGGCCACGGAGTTCCGCATCGATAACGGCGAGATCACGCTCGCGAACTCGGTGGTCCTCGACGAGGAGCCCGAGGAGCGGGTCGAGACGGCTTCCGGAGCGGTGGCCGGGAGCTAGCAGGAGGGCGGGACGGGGGCGCCTCGGGGCGCCCCCAACCTCGCCCAGCGAACACCAAGCGCAGCCTTCGGGGGCGCGGCAAGGGAGAAGGCGAGTCGGCCATGGCAACGGTTCTCTACATAGGCGGATGCACCCGGAGCGGAAGCACGCTCGTGGACAGGATGCTGGGGCAGGTCCCGGGCGTCCTCTCGACGGGGGAGTTCGGGCTCATGACCACCCACAGCCTGGTCGAGAACCGGCTCTGCGGCTGCGGGCTGCGGTTCTCTGAGTGCGGCTTCTGGCAGGAGGTGGGCCGGCGCGCCTTCGGCGGCTGGGAGTCCGACGAGGCCCGAGAGCTGGTGCGGCTCCACCCGACCTTGACCCGGCAGAGGCAGATACCGCTGCTGGTCGTCCCCGGGCTCTCGCCGGCCTTCCGGCGCCGCCTGGAGCGTTACCGGGAGCTGCTCTCGCGCCTGTACGCGGCCGCGGCCGAGGTGGGGGAGGCCTCCGTGATCGTCGACTCCACGAAGGCGCCCGCCTACGCCTTCGTGCTTCGCGGGGTCCCCGGCGTCGACATGAGGACCTTACACCTGGTCCGCGACAGCCGGGGCACGGCCTTCTCGTCGAGCAAGGTCCAGATCATGCAGGACAGCGTGGACCGCGTCGTCTACAAGCACCGTTACCCGGCCCTCGTGATCACGCTCAGGTGGATCGCCTACCACCTGCTCTTCGACTACCTGGCCGCAGTCGACCGCAAGACCCTCGTCTCGCGCTACGAGGACATCGTCAGGGATCCGCGTGGCTCCGTGCGCAGGATCCTCGCCTTCCTGGGCCGTGAGGTGCGGGACGAGGAGCTCGCCTTCGCGGAGCCGGACAGCGTCGAGCTGCGCGTCGACCACACGGCGGTGGGCAACGACATGCGGTTCCGCCACGGCCGTATCGCCCTCCGCGAGGACGACCAGTGGAAGACCTCGTTCGACGCCCGCAGCCGGCGCACGGTCACGGTCCTGAGCTGGCCGCTCCTCAAGCGGTGGCGCTACACGTAGGCGATCGCGCGGGGAGCGCCGACCCTTGGCGCGCCCCGACGGGCGCCCTTCCGAAGTGCGGGCTCCGGAGGCCCCTCAGGAGCCGGGAGCGGCTCCCCTCGGCGCCGGGGCGGGCTCCCCGAACCCCGAGCGGAGGGTGGTTGCCACCAGCTCGGCGCGGTTGCGGGCCCCGCGCTTGGCGAGGGCGTGGGAAACGTGCTTGGCGATGGTGGACTTGCTCCTGTGCAGGCGCGCCGCGATCTCGAGGTTGGTGAGTCCGCTGACGACCAGCTGGACGACCTCCTGCTCTCTCGCCGAGAGCATGAAGGCCTCCTCATCCTCGTCCGGCGCCGCCCCCCGGTGCGAGAAGGGACGCGCCGGGCGGTAGAGCAGGACCGGCCCCCGGCCCTGCCCGACGACCGACCCTTCCAAGTCAGACGCGCATTCCCAGCAGAGGGGGTCGGCGCCCGGCAGCAAGAGGCAAGTCGGGCGCATCTCGGCGAGCTTTCCGCAGAGTGCGCAGGCCGGCTGTGAGAGGAGGGTGGCGGCCACGTTCGACCCGTGACGATAGGTGGGCGCCGAGAGCCGGGCAACGTGCGCTTGCCGTGCCGCCGAACGATGCATCTGCAGGATGCGCGGGAACCCCCGGCCGTGCCCCGCTCGGCGCCCGCCCCATGCCCGGACGGAGCGACCGCGCGCCACTCGCGGCACCCCGGTCAGTCCCGGCCGAACAGACGGTGCCGCCGGCGGGGCGCGTCGGGCGGCCCCTCGGCGCCCTGCCCGGTCTCCTCGCCCGAGGAACCCTCCGGGGGGGCGGCGTCCTCCGGGGCGGCGTCCTCCGGGGCGGCATCCTCCGGGGCGGCGTCCTCCGGGGCGGCGTCCTCCGGGGACCTCTCGTGCCGGGCGTCCTCGGCCGCCACCTCCTGGGCCTCCCCGGAGTCCTGGTCGGTCCGCTTCTGCCCCTCGGCGGCGCGGCGCTCGGCATAGAGCGCGGCGTCGGCCCGCTCCACGAGGGTGGCCACGGTGTCCCCGTCGCCCAGCTCGGAGAGGCCGTAGCTGAAGTCGAAGGGCAAGTTGGACGCGAGGCAGGCGTTCCGGACCTCCTCCACGACCGCCCTCGCCTGGGCCGTGTCCGCGTGCGTCAGGACGCAGACGAACTCATCTCCTCCCCAGCGGATGACGACGTCGGACGCGCGCAGCCGGTTCTTGAGAGCCCGGCTCAGCTCGCGCAGGATGGCGTCGCCGGCGGCGTGGCCGGCGCGGTCGTTGACGGCCTTGAGCCCGACCACGTCGATAAAGCAGAGGGTGAGCTGCCCCTCGGCCATGCGACGCGCGCGCTTGATCTCGGCCTCCACCATCTCGACGCCGGCGCTGCGCCTGACGCACCCGGTGAGGTCGTCCGTAGAGACCAGGGCCTCGGCATCGCGCAGCTTGCGGGTGGTGGCGTCCCAGCCGTGGAGGATGGCAGCCCCGCCGACGGCGTCCAGGCCTCCCATCAGCCTCGCCGGCACGTTCGAGCGCCGGGACAGCTCGTCGCGCAGGATGCGCGCGACCACGTCCCGGCGCTCTTTGACGGAGGGCGACTCCGCCGGGGGCGCGCCCGCCGCCGCGCGGGCGGCGACCTTAAGGTCGGTCATGCGAGAGAGGGTGGCCGCGGCGAGGGGCGCGTCGAACGCGGCCAGAGCGCGGGCCGCCACCCCCAGTTCGGAGGCGAGGACGTCGCGCAGCGTGCGGCCGATGACGTCCCTGCGCTCGCCCTCCTCGGGCGGCCCCGCGGGCGGCTCGGCGGCCGCGCCCGCCCGCTCGGCGTCGATCCGGCGGTTGGCCTCGTCCATGCGGCTCAGAACGAGGGCGCTGCTGCGGGTGTCGAGACCGGCCAGCGCCGTCTCCGGGACCCCGAAGCGGCGCGAGACCTCGGACCGTATGACCTGGCCCACGAGGTCGGGATGGCGCGCGGCCTCGGCCCCGGCCTCCTCCGGCCTCAGCCGGACCATCTGTTCGTCCAGGTGCGCGAAGCTCTCCAGGATCCTCGCCGCGTGCTCGGGGCTGAGCCCCTCCAACCACTCGGAGGCGAGGCTCAGCCGTTCCGCCAGTTGCTCCCGGATGACGCGGCCCACGAGGGGCGGCGGAGCCCCGCCCGCGTCATGCGCAGGCCCGGCCGACTCGATCTCGTCCATGTCTGCGGACATCCCCTCTACGACGTGCAAGCCGCCGTCCATCGTCCACCGGCGCCCGGTCCCGGCTCGTCACCGGCGCTCGAGGCTGGCTCCACCGCGTCCACGGTATCGCGGACCGCGGGCCTGAAGGCCTCCAGCCGGCGCTCCCGCAGGAGGCGGTCGCACGCCTCCCAGGCGGCGTCCCGAAGCGCCTTGGCCGAGGCGAGCCCGGTGAAGGCGGCGTCCTGGACGCTCCTCAGCTGGGGGGATTCGTCGGGCCCGGCCGCGCAGGAGGCCGTCCAGGCCTCGGTGCAGCGCAGGAGGACCTGCTCCGACATCTCGTACATAACGCGCGCCAGATTCAACTCGGAAAGGCGCATCGAAGGGCCACCCTGGACCGCCCGTAGCGAGGCGCCCAAGCGTCCGGGCGCCTCCATGCCCTCCACTCTCTCTGTTCCCCCCTCTTCGGTGCAGGGCGGCCCGGCTTGCGCCGTAGCCGCGACAGGGCACCGAATGTGAGCAAACGATAACCCGCGCCGCGGTCTCCGGCAATGGCCAATCGTTGCCAGTTCACCCAAGCAGGCCGCAAGGGATCAAGAGCCGCCGGCCGCGCCGCGCAGGGCGGCCCGCCGGGCGCCTCCCGCGCCCCCGACTCAGCTCACACGGCCAGAGGGCTCCGCACGTGGTGGGCGGCCCTCGGCCGGCGCGCGGTCCCGTCGCGGGCGTCGACCAGGACGACGTAGCCCTGCCCGGTCGCCCGCGTCCCTGAGGCGCTTACGAAGACCACCCAGCAGAAGCAGTCGTAGCCGGACTCGCGCCGGGACCGCACGCTGGCCAGCACGGCGCCCTCCAGGCTGGCGCGCGGGGCGCGCGCGGCCCGGACGGCGATGCGCTCCGCGTCGGCGGCGTCCAGACCGGCCCGGTCCATTGGCCAGGGGTGGAGAAGGATGAGCCCGGCGCGGTCAGCGGCGTCGACGCCGGCGCGCGGGGGGCTGCCCACCGGCGCCAGTCGGACGGCGACCTCCGCCAGCGGGCGCAGGGGCAGCGCGGCCCGGACCGCGGCGGCG
>JBOHUY010000165.1:0-2504 GCA_050735015.1 Candidatus Dormibacterales bacterium
TCCCGGATGACCCCATTTAGCTCAGGGATCCATGTGGCGCAAGAACGCCTGCGCCTTTCTACTCCCGACTAGGGTGGCTGTCAACGGGCGGCCTTCCCTCAGCCAGCGCGGCGGGCCTGCGCGTGGCCATGCGAAAGTCCCCACCAGCGGCCATCGAGAGTCCCCACCCTCGACTGTGTGACCTGACCGCGCGAGGTTGTCCCCGGGCAGGCAAAGTGGAGTTGCTTCAGATCCACCAGCCCGCCCGGGAGACCTACTCATTGAAGACGACGAGGGACTACATGAACATCATCGATGCGTACCAGCAGACGGGGACCTACCGGTCGGCGGCGCTCCTGTGCGGCGTCACTCACAAGACCGTGCGTCGGGTCGTCGAGCGCCAGCAAGGCGGGGGGCCCTGGGTCCGCCGGCCGCGGCCGATGACCAGGAAATACCGACCCGGTGCTGGCGGTCCTGGCCAAGAAGGTGAAGGACACCGACGGCCGCATTTCGGCCAAGCGGCTGCTGCCGTTGGCGCGGGCAGCCGGCTACCGGGGGTCGGCGCACAATCTGCGCCGGGCGGTGGCCAAGGTCAAGGCCGACCACCGCCAGAAGCGGCGCCTCTACCGGCCCTGGGTCCCCACCCCTGGGCAGCACCTGGTCGCGGCCGCCGCGTTGCCCGTGGCGAACCCCAGGCCTGGGCGGGTTGTGGCCCGCCGTGGGTGCCTGTCGACGCTCCCCTATCGACGGCACCGCCCTCCGCCGGACGGTGGTCAGGCGGTCCCGCGGGCCGCTCCTAGTACCTCACCTTCCGGCGGGCCGGGCGCCATCGGGTGGCAGAGCGTTCGGAGAAGACAGAGCCGCCCGCCGGCTGGGAGAGAACCAGAGCGGGCGGCCCTTGAAAGGAGGGAGGGTTCCGAGAGGTACAACGCGGTGGTGGCGTCTGTCTTGCGTGGTCGGGGGCGGATGGGCCGCCTCGGTGGCGACGGGTAGGGGGGGCGCCGGCGGGGGGAACAGGGGAAGCCGCCCAGGTTGTCCGGCGGAGAAGGGAGGGCTCTCTCGGGCCCGAACGGCTTCCCGTCGCTGTGAGTCCAGACATGCATAACGCCGGGGCGGGAGGATCCCTGCGCCCCACCGCCGCGGCGTCGAAGCCCGGTCACCCGGGAGCGGCTCTCACTATGTGCGTCCACCCTTGGGAGAAATGGTCAAGAATGCCCATGGGCCGCTCGTCACTCCCCCCCTTAAACGGCGGGCGGCTCACCCCTCATCCCTCTTCGTGGGAGCGAGTAGTCCTGTTATTTGACAGGAGCGCTATCACTTCTTACAATGCACGGGGATGAGAGACGCGTTCTTGGGTGGGGTCGGCACCGTCGTCCTGGACGCGGTCATGGTGATGGCGTCGGTGGCGGTCGCGGCGGGTGCCTGGCGGAAGGTCCGCCAGAGCCGCGCGCGCCGTCCCTTGGTGGGGCGGCCTCCACGGCCGCGGGTCCTGCCCGGTCCCTAGCACGTTCCGGCAGAAGGGCGGGCAGCCGGGCGCAGACGGCGGGGGCGACGTCGAGCCCGAGGCGGCGCAGGATGCGGAAACGGTCCCTGCTCTTGCCACGGAGTCGCGGTTCGGTCACAGTGTTGGCGTGGGTGAGCTGAGCCGGCGTCCCCTGGACGCTCCCAGAGAACCTCTGCTGGTCCCCGCCGGAGAGGCGCTGTACGAGTCCCTCTCGACCAAGTTCGTGGTCTTGGACAGGATCCTCGCCGCCCTCTCCGAGGCCGCCTATTCGGGGTACCTCCGGGTTGTTTCGGAGGCCCAGAGCGGGCTACTGCTGCTGCGCAACGGGCGGGTCACGGACGCCCTCTGCCGGAACTCCGAAGACGGGGTCGCTAGCGGAAGCGAGGCGCTCACCTCAATCGGCGAGGTTGTGAGCCGTGGAGAAGGGGTGGTGGACATCGTCGGCCTCTCGCCAGAGGTGGTGGACAGCCTCCACCACCTGGCCTCGGGGGCTCCCAGGTATCCGGACCTGCACGCGTCGTGGGTCAACATCGAGGGCCTGATCGCGTTCCTGGGCGAGCGCAGATTCACCGGCAACATCAGCGTCAGCACACGCTCGGGGGGAGGGGTCGTCATGCTCTCCCGGGGCGATGTGTCGGCGGCTTTCACGACCAACTCCCCGCGCGTGTCGCCCACCGCTTCCGAGGTCGTCGCCCTCTGCCAGGACGCGGCGGCCAGGATCGAGGTGAGGGAAGCCACCGAGCCCGTGGACGGGGAGCTCGGCTAGGGCCCCGGACGGGTCCGGGGAGCATCCCCGCGCGCCGCGATCGCCGTTTTGAGCTGCCGGGTGTCCCCGGGGGTCTAGCATTGTCGCCTGTGCAACCGTCGGCCTCCGATCCGCATAGCCGCGTCGATGACGGTGAAACGGATGTGGCCGAGCCCACGTCCTCGCCCCCCCAGGAGCCCGCCCGGCCCCGCGAGGCGGAGGGCAGGCGGCGCGCCGGATCCTTCGTCGTCGAGCTCGCACAGATCGCCTTCTTCG
>JBOHUY010000166.1:0-7241 GCA_050735015.1 Candidatus Dormibacterales bacterium
GACTGGGCCTGGCCGCCCAGGACCCCTACCGCGGCGCCGCCCTGACCGCGGCCGGGCAGGCGCGCGCGGTGGAGGTGGTGCGCCACCACCGCGTCATCGAGACCTACCTCGCCCGCGCGCTCGGCTACGGCTGGGACGAGGTCCACGAGGAGGCTGAGCGGCTGGAGCACGTCATCTCCGAGCACCTCGAGGAAGCCATGTTCCGGGCCCTCGGCCGGCCCAGCCGGGACCCCCACGGAGACCCCATCCCCAGCCTGGCGGGCGAGGTCGCCGCGGCCAGCCTGCGGGCTCTTCACCAGTGCCGGCGAGGCGAGCGCGTGAGGGTGCGGCGGGTCTCCGACCGCGATCCCGACAAGCTCCGCGCACTGGCCGGGCTGGGCCTCCTGCCGGAGGCCGCGGTCGAGGTCGCGGCCGAGTCCAAGTGGGAGGGGCCCGTCGAGGTCCGGGTGGGCGGCCGGCGCCGGCGGATCCCGCTCGGCCTGGCGCGCGCGGTGTTCGTGGAATGAGGGGCCGGCCGGCCGCCGGGGCGCTGGGGGCGCCCGACCTCACCCCCGAGGACGTCGCCCGCTCACGCGACCGCCGCCGCGTCTTCGAGGCCCGCCGCCGGGGCCGTCGCCTCCCCCTCCTCTGGCTCCTGGTCGGGCCCGGGGTGCTGGCCATGCTGGGCGAGAACGACGGGCCCAGCATGCTCTCCTACGCCGCCAGCGGGTCGACCTACGGCATCGGCTTCTTCCTGCCCTTCATCGCGCTCACCTTCGTGGGCGCCATGGTCGTCCAGGAGATGGCCATGCGCGTGGGGGCGGTCACGCATCGCGGCTACGGCGAGCTCGTGTTCCAGCGCTTCGGGCCCGTCTGGGGGTGGCTGGCGGCGGGCGACCTTTTGGCCACCAACCTCGTCACCCTCATCACGGAGTTCATCGCCATCAAGGTGGGGATGGGCTTCTTCGGCGTGCCCACCCAGGTGGCGGTGGCGCTGGGCGTGGGGCTGGTGCTGGCGAGCATCTCGGGCGGCAGGTACTGGCGCTGGGAGCGGGTGGCCCTGACCCTGGCCGCCATGAACCTCCTCTTCATCGCCGCCGCCCTGCTCTCCCGCCCCGCCCCGGGCGCCGTCGCCCACGCCTTCGCGACCTGGTCCCCCCTGCCGGGGGGCAGCCCGGCGACGTTCCTGCTCATCCTGGCCTCCGACGTGGGTGCCACCGTGACGCCCTGGATGATCTTCTTCCAGCAGAGCGCGGTGGTCGACAAGGGCATGACCCCGCGCGACATCCCCCAGGGCCGCGTCGACACCGTCGTGGGCGGGGTGGTGGCGGCGGCCGCGGGCTGCGGGGCCCTCATCGCCGCCGCCGCGCTCTTCAGCCACCACGCCCTGCCCGGGGGCGAGGGCGGGGCCGCTTTCGGCGAGGCCCTGCGCCAGGTCGCGGGGCTGCCCGTGGGGGCCATTTTCTCCCTGGGCCTGATCGAGGCCGGGGCGCTCGCCTCTTTGACCATCACGGCCAGCACCGCCTACGCCTTCGGGGAGGCGGTCTCGGGGGCCCACAGCTTCAACCGCCGCATCCGCGACGCCCCCCTCTTCTACGCCTTCAACGCCGGCCTGGCGGCCATCGCGGCGGCCGTCGTCCTCATCCCCGGCGCCCCCCTCCTCGCCATCACGCTCAACGCCAACCTCCTGGCCACCGTGCTCATGCCCGCCGCGCTCGTCTTCCTCATGCTCCTGGCCAGCGACCGGGGCCTCATGGGCAACCGCGTCAACGGCCCCCTGGGGAACCTGGCGGGCGCCCTCACCGGCGTGCTGGTGGGCGCGGCCGGGACCGCCTACGCGGTGGTCGCCTTCGCGTCCGCCGTGTCCAAGGTGGCGGCCCCCTGATGGCGGAGCCGGACCGCCACCACCGGCACCTCTACGAGGGCGAGCCGGACGAGGACCTGGTGGAGTCGCTGGAGCCGGACCAGCTGGTGGCGGTCATGGAGCAGCGCCTGCCCCGGGCCCGGCTGGGGCGGCCCGCCACCCTTGCCCTCTGGACCTTGAGGGTGGCGCTGGTGGTGGTCACGGGCATGGTCGTCTACACGTTCGTGGTCTCGATCGCGCGCTGAGCCGCCCCTAGGATTTGCCCGAGGTGGTCCGCGCCTTTCACGCCGAGCTGGCCTGGACGGGGGAGGGGCCCCTCCACCACCGCCTCCTGATCGAGGTCGCGGGCGGGGTCATCGAGCGGGTCACGCCCGGCGCGAGCGCGCCCGCCGGCGCCGTCCGCCTCCCCGGCCTCACCATCCCCGGCCTCGCCAACGCCCACTCGCACGCCTTCCAGCGGGCGCTGAGGGGCCGCGCCCAGGAGGGCGCGGGAGACTTCTGGGCCTGGCGGCGGCTCATGTACGAGACCGCCGCCGCCATCGACCCCGAAACCCTCTTCGAGGTCGCCCGCGCCGTCTACGCGGAGATGGCGGTGGCCGGGGTGACCGCGGTGGGCGAGTTCCACTATCTCCACCACCCCCCCGGGGGCGGGCGCTACGCCGACCCCAACGAGACCGGGCTGGCGCTCTTGGAGGCGGCCCGCCAGGCGGGGGTGGCGCTCACCCTCCTCGACGCCTGCTACCTCAGGGGAGGCCCGGACGGGCGCCCCCCGGAGGGCGTCCAGGGGCGCTTCTCCGACGGCTCCGCGGAGGCCTGGGCGGAGCGCGTGGACCGGCTCTCGGGCCTGGGCGGCGCCCGCCTCGGCGCCGCCGTGCACAGCGTGCGGGCGGTCGACGAGGGCTCCGTGCGGGTGGTGGCCGAGTGGGCCCGGGGACGGGGCGTGCCCCTCCACTTCCACCTCTCCGAGCAGCCCCGCGAGAACCAGGACTGCCTGGCCGCGACCGGCCTCACGCCGGCCGCCCTCCTGGAACGGGCGGGCGCCCTCGGCCCCGGCTCCACGGCCGTGCACGCCACCCACGTCACGGCCGACGACGTGGGCCTCCTGGGGCGGGCGGGCGCGGGCGTCTGCCTCTGCCCCACCACCGAGCGCGACCTCGGCGACGGGGTGGGGCCCGCCCACCGCCTGGCGGGGGCGGGCTGCTGGCTCTCGGTGGGGAGCGACTCCAACGCGGTCGTCGACCTCTTCGAGGAGATGCGCGCGGTGGAGCTCGACCAGCGGCTGGTGACCAACCACCGCGGCCAGCACCGGCCCGGGGACCTGCTGGCGGCGGGGACGCGGGGGGGCATGGCGGCCCTCGGCCGGCCCTCCGGCGGCATCGCGGCCGGCATGCCCGCCGACCTCGTCACGCTCCGCCTCGACTCCCCCCGCCTGGCCGGCGCGCCCGCCGCCTCCCTGCCCGCCCAGGCCGTCTACGCGGCCTCGGCGGCGGACGTCTCCCACGTGGTGGCGGGCGGGGTCGAGATCGCCTCCATGGGCCGGCACCTGGCCCTGGGCGACGTCGGCAGCCTCCTCGCCGCCGCCCTCGGCCGGCTGGCCGCCCGCGCCCGCCGCTGAGGCCCGCTCAGCGACGCCGGAGCGTGTACCAGGCGGGGTCCCCCTCCCCCTCCCCGGCGAGGACGCGCACGACCTCGAACCAGGGCCCGAAGAGGCGGGCCACCTCCTCGTCCGTGACCCCCGCCATCCGGCGCGGCTGCCGGAAGCCGAAGATGAGCATGGTCGCCCCCGGCGCCGCCAGGGCGCCTGAGAGGCGGGCGTGCTCGCGCCTTCCCCGCCCCGTCAGGGAGTGGAAGCAGCCGAGGTCCAAGACCAGCCCGAAGCCGGGGTCCAGGCTGCCGGGCGCGAGCCGTGTCACGTCGGCCCGCAGAAAGCGGGCCTCCACGCCCGCCGCCGCCGCCTTGGCCCGCGCCCGCGCCACCGCGCGGCCGTCGTAGTCCACGCCCACCACCCGCCAGCCGTGCCGGGCCATGTAGACGCTGTTGGTCCCGGTCCCGCACCCGAGGTCGAGCGCGCGGCCGGGAGGGAGCCGCCCCGGCCCCTCCACCACCACCACCAGCTCGGGCGGGCTGACGCCCGTGTCCCAGGGCGTCCGCCGCAGGCGGTAGGCCAGCCAGAAGAAGGCCCGCTGGAGCGCGCCCCGCATCAGGGCCCCTCCAGCATGGGCATCCTGACGCCCTTTTCCCGGGCCGCGCGGCGCGCCTTCTCGTAGCCGGCGTCGGCGTGGCGCACCACCCCCAGGCCGGGATCGCAGGTCAGCACCCTCTCAAGGCGGCGGGCGGAGTCCTCGCCGCCGTCCGCCACCACCACCATGCCGGCGTGGATGGAGTAGCCCATGCCCACCCCCCCGCCCTGGTGCAGGGAGACCCAGTGGGCGCCGGCGGCGGTGTTGAGGAGCGCGTTCAGCACGGGCCAGTCGGCGATGGCGTCGGAGCCGTCGGCCATGGCCTCGGTCTCCCGGTAGGGGGAGGCCACGCTGCCCGCGTCCAGGTGGTCGCGCCCGATCACGATGGGACAGGAGACCCGGCCCGAGCGCACCAGCTCGTTGAAGGCGAGTCCCGCCCTCGCGCGCTCGCCGTAGCCGAGCCAGCAGATGCGGGCGGGCAGGCCCTGGTAGGCGACCTTCTCCTCCGCCAGCCGCAGCCAGCGGGCCAGCCGCTCGTCCTCGGGGAAGAGCGCGGCCACGGCGCGGTCGGTCTCCAGGATGTCGCGGGGGTCGCCCGAGAGGGCCACCCAGCGGAAGGGGCCCTTGCCCTCGCAGAAGAGGGGGCGGATGTACTCGGGTACGAAGCCGGGGTACTCGAAGGCCCTCTGGCAGCCGCCCTCCCGGGCGCCCGCCCTCAGGTTGTTCCCGTAGTCGAAGACCACGGCACCCCGCTCCTTGAAGGCGAGCATGGCCTCCACCTGCTCTGCCATGGAGGCGTACGAGCGGCGGACGTAGTCCTCGGGCGCGGCCTCGCGCGCCCGGGCCGCCTCCTCCATGTCCATGTCCACGGGCACGTATCCGCCCAGAGGGTCGTGGGCCGAGGTCTGGTCGGTGACCACGTCGGGCCGAAAGCCCCGCGCCACCAGCTCGACGTGGACCGCGGCCGCGTTGCCGGCCAGGCCCACGGAGAGGGGCCTGCGGGCGGCGCGCGCCTCCTCCACCAGCCGCAGGGCCTCCTCCAGGCCGGCCGCGACCCGGTCCAGGTACCCCGTCTCGACGCGGCGCGCGATGCGGGCCGGATCCACCTCCACGACGAGGGCCACGCCCCCGTTCATGGTCACGGCCAGCGGCTGCGCGCCCCCCATGCCGCCCAGGCCCGCGGTCAGGACCGCCTTTCCCTCCAGCGAGCCCCCGAAGTGCCGCGCCGCCAGCTCGGCGAGGGTCTCGTAGGTGCCCTGCAGGATGCCCTGGCTGCCGATGTAGATCCAGGAGCCGGCCGTCATCTGGCCGTACATGGTCAGCCCCGCCCGCTCGAGCTCCCAGAAGGTCTCCCAGTTCGCCCAGCGGGGGACCAGCATGGAGTTCGAGATGAGCACGCGAGGGGCCGACTCCTGGGTCTGGAAGACGGCCACCGGCTTGCCCGACTGCACGAGCAGCGTCTCGTCGCCGGCCAGAGAGGTGAGGGCGGCCACGATGGCGTGGTAGGCCTCCCAGCTGCGCGCCGCCCGCCCCGTGCCCCCGTAGACGACGAGGTCCTGGGGGCGCTCGGCCACCTCGGGGTCGAGGTTGTTCATGAGCATCCGCAGCGCGGCCTCCTGGGGCCAGCCCCGGCAGGTCAGGCGGCCGCCCCTGGGCGCCCGCACGGGCTCAGGCACGGCCCGGCGCCCCCTCCGCCGCGCCCACCGGCCGCCCTGCGAGGATGACCCGCGCGGCCAGGTTGACCCCGTAGTGGTAGGCGAGGTCGACCTCGCTTCGGGAGTCGAGCACGACGGCGTCGCAGGCCGCCCCCGGGCGGAGGACGCCGGCCCGACCCTCGCGCCCGAGGGCGGCAGCGGCGTGCCGCGTGATGCCCAGGATGGCCTCCTCCACCGTCATGCCCAGCTCGGCGCACCCGAGCGCGGCCACCAGCTGGAGGTTCTCCGAGTAAGAGCTCCCGGGGTTGAGGTCGGTCGAGAGCGCCACGCGGACGCCCCGCTCCAGCAGCATGCGGGCGGGGGCGCGCGCCGAGCGCGTCATCATGGAGGCGCCCGGGATGAGGACCGCCGTGGTGCCCGCCTCGGCCAGCCGGCCGGCGTCCTCCTCGGTGACGTGCTCCAGGTGGTCGGCGGAGACCGCCCCCACCTCGGCCGCCAGGCGGGCGCCCCCGGCCGCCGAGAGCTGGTCGGCGTGGAGCTTGGGGGCCATGCCCAGCTCCCGGCCCCGGGCGAGCACGCGCCGGCACTGGCCGGGGGTGAAGGCGCCCTCGTCGCACCAGGCGTCGCAGAACTCGGCCAGTCCCCGCACGGCGGGCAGGAGCGACTCACAGACCGCCTCCACGTAGGCGTCCGGCCGGTCGCGCTGCTCGTCGGGGACGACGTGCGCGGCCAGGACCGTGACCACGACCCGGACCTCGTGCCCGAGCCCGGCCGCCAGACGCACCAGCCGCGCCTCCCCCTCGGGCGTGAGGCCGTAGCCGCTCTTCGCCTCCACGGTCGTCACGCCGTGGGCCAAGAACCTGTCCAGCCGGGCCCGGGACAGCTCCACCAGCTCGGCGTCGGAGGCCTGGCGGGTGGCCCTCACGGTGGCCATGATCCCGCCCGTGCGGTAGGCCTCCCCGCCCATCCGGGCCGTGAACTCCTGGCGCCGGTCACCCCCGAAGACGAGGTGGCTGTGGCACTCGACCAGGCCGGGCAGGACGGCCATGCCGCCGGCCTCCTCCTGCACGGCGCCGGGCAGGACCCGGACCGCCCCCGCCAGCTCGCGCTCGGCGCCGGCCCAGACCACGAGCCCCTCGCGCGCCGCCAGCGCGCCCCTTTCGACCACGCCCAGGGCGCCCTCCCCGCGGCCGGCGTCGCAGGTCACGAGCCGCCCGGCGCCGCGCAGCACGAAGTCCGCCTCCAAGCTCACGAAAGGCGCCCGCAGGCCTCCTCCACGGTCGCCACCAGGGCCCCCGATTGGACCAGGTCGGCGGCCGCGGCCAGCTCCGGGGAGAGCCAGCGGTCGGGCCCCGGGCCGGGCACCTTCTGGCGGAGAAGCCGCCGCGCCGCCCCCGTCCCCGGGCCCGGCTCCAGGGGGGCGCGGAAGTCCAGCCCGCGGGCCGCGCAGACAAGCTCCACGGCCAGGATGCGGGCCAGGTTCTCGACCGCGGAGCGGAGCTTGAGGGCCGCCCCCCAGCCCATGGAGACGTGGTCTTCCTGCATCCCCGAGGTGGGGATGGA
>JBOHUY010000167.1:0-10472 GCA_050735015.1 Candidatus Dormibacterales bacterium
GCCCAGGGCGGCGCAGAGGGCGAGGGCGCCGGCGCGCCAGCCGGCCCCCCGTGGGGGGGTACCGACCTCGGCCAGCAGAGCGGCGGCGACCAGGTCCAAGAGCTCGTCCCTGTCGCGCACGTGCCAGTAGAGGGACGCTGCTTTGACCCCGAGGCGGTCCGCGAGCGCCCTCATCGTGAGGCCGTCGAGCCCGTCTGTCCGGAGGAGGTCGAGCGCGGCCGAGACGACTCCGCCGCGGGTCAGGCCGGGGTTCCTCCCCTCCTGCTCGCGGTCTTCAGTCATGGCGCCACGAACATCTTGACATCTCTAACAGTGTATGGGATATTACGGGCCAAAATCCCCCTAACATCGTAAGAGAGGAGATGCCGTGGAAATACGTGAGCTCGAGGTCGACCCGATGGCGGCGCAGACGCTGCGCTGGTATGGATGGGGCTCGCCGGTGGGCATGGGCCTTTTCGTCCTGCTCCTGTCCGCCTCGGCCGCCCTGGTGCGGCTGGCCCTTCGATAACCCCAGCGTCCCCGGGAGCGCCCGCTCCCAGGGCCGGCGATGACCCGGGCGGACGACCCGGCACCCAGGCTCTCCACGCCAAGGATAAGCCCGGTCGGCCCTCCTTCCACTCATGCCAAGAGGACCTGACGACATGACCGCGACACAACCGAACCGCAGGCCGATCGCCGCCGTGGCGGTGCTCAGCCTGGGGCTCTTCATGACCCTGCTCGACGTCACCATCGTGAACGTCGCCATCCCCAGCCTCACGGCCGGGCTGCACGCGACGCTGGACCAGGTGCTGTGGGTGCTGAACGCCTACAGCCTGCCCTACGCGGTGCTGCTCATCACCGGCGCCCGATTGGGGGACGTCTTCGGTCCCCGCAACCTCTTCGCGGCCGGCCTGGCCGTCTTCACCGCCGCCTCGGCCCTGAGTGGACTGGCGCACGGTCCCGAGCAGCTGATCGTGGCGCGGGCCCTCCAGGGCCTGGGCGCCGCCCTCGCCGCCCCGCAGGGGCTGCCGGTCATGCTGGAGCTCTTCGCGGTCGATAAGCGGGGGGGCGCCTTCGCCGTCTTCGGGACCCTCAGCGGCCTGGCCGTCCTGGCCGGCCCCACCGCCGGGGGCTTCATCGTGACGCACTTCGGCTGGCGGTGGATCTTCTACCTCAACGTGCCCGTTGGGCTCCTGACCATCGCCCTCGCCCTCCGCTTTGTGCCCGACCTGCGCCCGGGCCGCCGCCACCGCTTCGACATGGCCGGGCTCGGCCTCGCAACGCTCGGCCTGGTGGGGGTCGTCTTCGGCCTCATCGAGGGGCAGCGCTACAGCTGGGGCGCCCTCTGGGGCCCCGTCACGATCCCGCAGGTGATCGCGGCGGGCGCGCTCATGCTGGGCCTCTTCCTGGTCCAGCAGGCGCGGCGCCAGGGCCGGGAGCCGCTCCTGCCCTTCGCCCTCTTCACAGACAGGAACTTCGCCCTCATGACCGTGGTCATGGCGGGCATGGGCTTCGCGCTCCTCGGTTTCTACCTTCCCCTCACCATCTACCTGCAGTCGGTCCTCGGGCTCCCGGCCGTGGCCGCAGGGCTCACCATCGCTCCCCAGCCGCTCGCCATGATGGTCGCCTCGGGCGCGTCGGCCAACCTGATCGGCAAGGTCCCGGGTAAGTACCTTCTCGTGGGCGGCCTGGCCGCCTTCGCCGCCGGCATGGCCTACGTTGACTGGGCCCTGGCGGTGGACGCCGGCCGCTGGCTCTTCGTGCCCGGCCTGGTCATCTCCGGGGCCGGACTCGGCTTCGTCTGGACGCCCGCCTTCAGCCTCGGCACCCGTGATCTGACGCCCGAGCTGGGGGGCGCCGCGTCCGGAGTCATCAACACGATCATGGAGCTGGGCGGAGTGGTGGCGGGCGGGGCCGTGGGGGCGCTGCTGCAGAACCGTCTCGCCCTCGCCCTTCACGGCCAGGCCGTCCGCTACTCCGCGCATCTGCCGACCTCGGCCCGCAACGCCTTCGTGGGAGCGTTCCAGGAGGCCGCCCGTCACGGCCTCCAGGTCGGCGCCGGGCAGTCGGGCACGGCCGTCCCGGCCCCGTTGCGGGTCCTCGCCCACGAGGTCTTCGGCCACGCCTTCGTGGACGCTGCACGCCTCTCCGCCCTGGTCCCCATCGCGGTC
Organism: Candidatus Dormibacterales bacterium; assembly: GCA_050735015.1. GTDB lineage: Bacteria > Chloroflexota > Dormibacteria > Dormibacterales > Dormibacteraceae > JBOHUX01. The sequence continues at coordinate 2,151 of JBOHUY010000167.1, forward strand.
GTGCTGCTGGCGGCGCTCGCGTGCCTGCCCCTCCGTCGGGATCCCCGCCCGGCGGGCGCTCGCGCGGGCATCGAGTCCGAGGCCGAACCGGCCGCGTGAGCCGCCCCGCGAACATGGGTCCCGCGCCAGGGCCACCTGGGCCCGCGCGGCGGCACCGGCGGGCAGGAGCGGGCCGTATCGCATGAGCGGGCCGCATCGACGGACCTTCGCGCGAGCCGGCCCAGACTCTGAGGGGCCCGCGATGGCGCCGGCAGAAGGGACGTCCACGCCCCGGCGCGCGCCGATCGGCCCGCTCACGCTATAAACGGGTGGATCCATGCGCCCTCGCCTGCCCGTTCTCGCTCACGCCCCCCGGCGCCGGCGGCGGTTGCCCCTTCTGGCCGCCGCCGCTCTGGTCGCGGCCACCACCTCGGCCTGCTCGGTCAGCGGGGCGGGCGTGGCGCCGCCTCCCAAGCCGGGCCGCTTCCTCAAGGCCGACGCCGCCACCCACGCGGTGACCCTGACCCTGGTCGCCGGCTACCCCAGCACGGCGACCGAGTTCAACTTCGACGGCTACAGCGGGGGCACCCTCAAGGTCACCATCCCGACCGGATGGGCGGTGACCGTCGACTGCCGGAACGAGGGCTCCGTGGCCCATTCCTGCGCCGTCACCAAAGGCACCTCCAAACAGCCCGTCCAGGCCACCTGGTCGACCTCGGTCCCCGTCGACGGCATCCAGCCGGGCTCTTCGGAGGAGTTCACGTTCGTCCCCGACACGCCCGCCTCATACCGGATCGCGTGTCTTGTCCCCGGCCACGAGGACAGCGGGATGTGGGCGCAGCTGGACGTCGTGGCGGGCGGTCAGCCCGCCATCAGCGGCGCATGAGAAACCCGCGGGCGGCGTCCGCCGGCTGTGCCCCCACGAGACAGATGAGGAAAGTTGACAAACTTGATATCACGCTTTATGCTGCGGTGATGTTCATGAGAGCCTGCTCGCCGGACATCGGCGAAGTCGAGGCAATCTCTGTTTTCGAGGAGTTAGACCGATGGCAGCAGCCCTCATCGTTCTGCTTTTGATCCTGATCGTGTTCGGGGCGGGCGGGTTGGCCCTCCACGTCCTCTGGTACCTGCTGATCGCCGCCGTGATCCTCTGGCTGATCGGGTTCTTCCTGCGGGGCGCGTCGGGCGGAAGAGGCCGCTGGTACCGCTGGTAGCCACGCCGCCGGCGGCCTGAGACTCGCCTCCCGGACGTCCGCGGCACGCCCCCGGCTCGCGGGACCGGCGCGCTACCGGAAGGCGCCCCCGGGTCACGGGGGCGCCTTCACGCTCGCCGGGCCGGCGAGCCTTTTCCTCCGCACCTGGTAGGGCGACGCCGGGGCGCGCCGTCCGTCATCCTCTCCCGGTGAGCGATACCGACGACCCCTTCCTGGAAGGCTTCCGAGCCAACCCCGGCGAACTCAAGGTGCTGCGCACGTTCCTCGTCAAAGGACACCTCTCGGCACTCCCCGCCCGCCGCGGCAAGCGGCTGGTCGTGCTGCGCTGGCTGGCGGGCCACTTCCGGTCCGCCCAGCGATACTCCGAGTCCGAGGTCAACAACATCCTCGTCCGCTACCACGCGGACACCGCTTCGCTGCGGCGCTGGCTGGTGGACGAGGAGTTCATGCAGCGAGAGGGCGGGGGAGGGGACTACTGGGTGACGGGGACTCTGCCCGCGACCCGCGATCGGGCCCGGCGGGGCGGCCGAAGCCCGACCACCTCCCCCGCCGGCGGGGTTGGCGAGGGGGCGATCCGGGAATGAAGAAGGTGCCGTGGACCTCACCGCCTTCATCCTGATCGCGGGCGGGGCGATCGCCATACTGGCGGACCTGCACCTGACCCAGGTCGGGGTCCCCGGCGGCGTCGGCGTCCTCGCCATGGCGGCGGGCCTGGTCATGCTGCTGGCCTCCTCCCTGCCGGCCTGGCTGGCCGTGCTCTCGGGGGCAGCCGTGGCCGCCGCCGGGCTGCTTTCCGTGATCCAGCTGGTGGCCACCGTCAGGCGAGCGGCGCGGTCCATCCCGAAGGATCCCGTCTCCGGTCGGGAGGCGGTCGTGAAGCGGGCCCTCACGCCCGTCGGGCTGGTCGCTGTGGAGGGGATCCTCTGGCAGGCTGAGAGCCCGCTGGGGTTCGTCGCGGAAGGTGCCACGGTCCTGGTGACGGGCCGGCAAGGGTTCAGGCTCACCGTCGTCGACCTGTCGGGCGTGCTGTTTCCAGCACCCGCCCCGGCGGCCGGCGCGACCTGAGCAGGTGCGCAGGCGCCGGTTTCCGCCGGGTTGCGGGAGGCGCCGCGCGGGACGGGCGTGAGGGCGTGAGATCCCGCCGTGTCTGAGGGGGCCGCGCCGCTCCCCGTCCTGGATGAGGGAGGCGTCCTCATCCACCAGGTCCGGACGCCCGAGCTGGGGGACAGCAGCTATCTGGTCAGGGCGGGAGAGGAGGTGGCGGTGGTCGACGTGCAGCGCGACCTGGACCGCTTCCGCCGGGCCCTGGCCGAGATCGGAGGCCGGGTTGCGGCCGTCGTCGAGACGCACATCCACAACGACTACGTGACGGGCGGAGCCGCGCTTGCGGCCGAGATGGGCGTCCCCTACGTCGTCGCCGCGGGCTCCGGGTACGAGGGGGGGCACCGGCCCGTCCGGGAGGGGGACACGCTGGAAGTGGGGCCGGCCCGCCTTCGCGCCATGTTCACGCCCGGGCACACCCCGCACCACATGAGCTACCAGGTGCTGGTGGGCGGGCGGGTCCTGGCCGTCCTCAGCGGGGGCTGCGTCCTGCTCGGGGCCTGCGGCCGCACGGACCTCGTCTCGCCCGGCCGGACAGAGGAGCTGGCCCGGCTCCAGCACAGCTCCGCGCGCCGTATCGGTGCCCTGCCCGGCCCCACCGGCATCGGTCCCACGCACGGGGCCGGCTCTTTCTGCTCGGGCGCGGTGGGGGCCGAGGAGACGTGGACGACGGTGGCCGAGGAAAGGGGGCGCAACCCGGCCTTCCTCCTGGGGGAGGACGCCTTCGCCAGGAGCCAGACCGCCGGCCTGCCGGCTCACCCCTCCTACTACCGGCGGATGGCGCCCATCAATAAGAGCTCGCCTGCTGGGTGGGCGCCCTCGCCGATCCCGAGGGTCGACCTCGCCACCCTGGCCGGCATGATGGGAGGCGGGGTGGCGGTGGTCGACGGGCGGCCCCGGGCCGAGTTCGCCACAGGGCACCTGCGGGGGTCGGTCTCAATCGAGTTCGGCGACCTGTTCAGCGCCTACGCCGGGTGGGTCCTCCCCTTCGGCACGCCCATGGCGCTCGTCGGCCACGAGGCGGAGGTGCGGCTGGCGGCCAGGCAGTGCGCGCGCATCGGCATCGAAGGGATCCGGGCCTGGTCCCGGGCATCCGACGGCGGGCCCCAGGAAGAGAGCCGGGTCACCTCGTTCCCAGTCGTCGACATGGGCGGGCTGGAGGCGGCCTGGCGGGCGGGGGCCACCGTCCTCGACGTGCGCGACCCCACCGAGTGGCGAGAGGGCCACATCCCCGGAGCCGTCAACGTGCACGTGCCCCTCATCCCCGAGCGGCTGGAGGAGGTGCGCTCGCTCCCCCTCCCGGTCCTTGTCCACTGCGCGACGGGGTTCCGCGCCGCCATCGCCTCGAGCCTGCTCGACGCGGCCGGAGTGGAGGTGGTCCTGGTCGACGCCGACTTCGAGGGCTGGGGCGGCCGGGGGCTGCCACTCCAGAAGGCCTGATCCGGCGGCCCGGGAGGGTGTCCCGCCAGGCGGCGCCCGGCCAGCAAGGAAGGTCCCGGGTGCTCGTTGAAGAGATCGGCCGGCCGCGCTGACCATCTAGGCAGGGAGCGCGTGGCCGGCCGCATTCCGCCCACCGGGCGGGCCCGCAGTCCTCCCAGGCGGATGTTGGGTTGGCGCCGGGCGGTCGCCGGAAGATCACAGACCCTAACAGCTCCCCTGACCAGGCCGCCGCCGGGCGCCAGCAGAGTTGGCGTTCGGTTTGAGACCCCGGCCCTCGACTCGAAGATCCACGCGCGCTGTCATCGCCGTGCTGGCCGCTTGCCTGGTCGCCGCCGGAGGGTGGGGGGCTCGCGCACTGGCCGTCCAGGCCTCCGGTGAGTACGCGCCCGCCGCGGCCGGGTTCGACATCTCCTGGCCGCAGTGCGGTGGAGCGTATCCCCTCCTCGCCGAGGGCGACTTCGCCGTGGCGGGGGTGACCGGGGGGCGGCCCTTCACCGCCAACCCATGCCTGGCGTCGGAGTTCGCGTGGGCTTCCGCAGGCGGGGTCCTGCCTTCCCTTTACGTGAACCTCGCCTTCGGGCTCAGCGCCAACGGCCCCTGCAGCGCGGTCGACCCCGCGTGCAGGCCCTACGACTACGGCTGGAGCACGGCGCGCTCCGCCTTCCTCCAGGCGTGGGCGGCCACCTCGGGGGCTTCCCTGGACACGCGCGTGTGGTGGCTCGACGTCGAGACGGGGAACATCTGGTCGGGCGACAGGTTCGCGAACTCCATGGTCGTGCGGGGCGCGGTTTCCTTCTTCCACTCCGTTCACCGCGAAGTGGGCGTCTATTCCGTGGCCCCCATGTGGAGGGGGATCACCGGGGGGTATGCGCCCCCGGGGGTGCCCAACTGGGTCGCGGGCGCCTCGGACGGCCGCGACTACTCGAGGTGCTTCATGCCGCTCTGGCCGGGGGCCTCCGTCTCCATGTATCAGTACCTCCCGCCGGGCGCGCAGTTCGACGGGAATCACTCCTGCTGAAGGCAGCGCCCGAACGTGTGGCGGGTCCACCGGCAGCGAGACATATACGAAATTCGAACGAGGCAAACGTTTGACATGGCACGATCGGTCTGCTAGCCTGACCCGCGTCTTTCAAGCGCCACCCGGGGGTTGGGTGGAGTTGAAAGGGGGTAGTCCTTGACGGTCATCAGTCGCTATGTCGTGCACGCCGTCGTGCTCACGATAGCGATCGTCGTCTCCGGGTACGCGGCGGTCACACACGAGGTGCCCGCCTCCGCGGGTGTGCGGCTCGGCATCGTGAACGCGGCCGGCCTGGTCATCGGCCAGGGCGGCAAGGTGGGGGATGTGACCCTCGGCCGCATGAGCACCGTCATCAAGCCCATCGCGGTCCCCACCTCGGCCCCCGTCTCGCACGCCCCCATCACCTTCACCGTGCATGGCCGGCAAACGTTGGCTGGCATCGCCGCCCGCTTCAACCTGACCGTGGACGACATCAGGTGGTCGAACGCCGCCCTCAGCGGGAGCACGAGCATCTCCTCCGGGGAGGTTCTCATGTTGCCTCCTGTCCAGGGCGTGGTGGTGACGGTGCGCAAAGGCGAAACTGTGAACTCGATCGCGCATGCCTACCACACCGACGCCAACTCGATAGTCGACTTCAACTACCTCCGCGATCCCTCGCAACTGGTCGCGGGAGAGCGTCTGGTGGTCCCCAGCGGTGAGGGCAAGCAGTTCGCCGACACCCAGCCGGCGCCCGTCACCCTGTCCGGGGGGCCTGGCAGCATCATCGTCCGCTTCGCCAGCGGCCCGGCCGTCTACTCGAGCAGCAAGTTCCCGTACGGGTACTGCACGTGGTACGTGAACAGCCGGCGGCCCGTTCCCTGGAGCGGAGACGCCTGGACCTGGTTCAGCGAAGCACAGGCGTACGGGTGGAAGACGGGCCAGACCCCCAGGGTGGGCGCCATCATGGTCACCTGGGAGAGCGGCTGGGGCCACGTCGCCTACGTGGAGTCGGTCCATCCCGGCGGCTCCTGGACGGTTTCCGAGATGAACTACGTGGGGTGGGGCGTGGTCGACCAGCGCACCATCCATCCGGGCCAGGTCCCGCTCATCGGATTCATCTACTAGCTGGCTGGGCGGCGGCTCACCCCCCCTCGAGTCGCCGACCCGGCATCAACCTCGCCCCTGAAAGGGCCAGGGTGGCCACTGTCGAGGCGGCCGTGATCAGGCCGAGACGGAAGGCGGCGGTCGGCCTTCCGACGAAGGCCGAGAGGGCGACTGTCCCGGCAAGCCCCAGCGTCGTCGCCAGGGCGGCGGCGGCCGCCCGCCGGCGGGGGCGGGCGGCTCTTACCACGGTCAGCGCCGAGGCGGACATCATGACCGACCCCGCCAAGGCCGAGGTCCGCAGGCCCAACCTTTGCGGGAGACCCATGGTCCCCTGGGCGCGGTCGCGCTCGATGTCGGGGAGGACCTGCAGGAAGTGGGCGCCCGAGCCCAGGAGCGCCCCCGCCACCGTGGCCCACGGGGGGGCGCTCTCGCCGTCCTGGGCGCCCAAGGTGAGGAAAGAGGGCAGGGCACCGAAGCCGGCCGCGTACGCGAGGGGACTGAGGGCCGTGCCCTTGAGCCCGAGGTTGTAGACCCCGGCCGCGAGCAGCGAGACGCCATGCGCGGCGGCTGCCCGTGTGCCCGACTCAGTGGAGAGGAGCATCGCGGCCGGGAGGGCCAGGGCGGCCGCCCACCCGACCGCGCGCTGATCCACCGCGCCTCTGGCGACAGGCTTGTCTCTCCGTCCCGCGGCGGCGTCCCGATGGCGGTCGAGGAAGTCGTTGGTCCAACCCACGTGGAGCTGGCCGGTCCCGATCGCGGATGCGACCCAAAGCGATCCCCAGCCGCGGCCGGTCGAGACCGCGAGCAGAGTGGAGAGGGTGGTCACAGCCAGAGCGGGCTCGGGGTGGCAGCAGGCGAGCAGCCACAGCGCACGGCGTGCGAGGGCGTAAGGGGCGGGGGGGGCGGCTGGGTTGATGGCCGTGATCCGCCTCGACCTCTGGCCGGTCAGCGATTGAGGGTGCACGGCCGCCCCATTATCGGGGCGAGGTGGACGCGGACGGAGGGGCGGGCTCGGTGAACGACGCCGGATCTACGTGCCCCCATCCCGAGGCGAGTGTCAGCGGCAGAAGCTAGGATTACACCCTGACCAGCTGCCAGGGTGGTCAGGGTCGGCAAAGGGCACGTGGCGAGCCCAACGGTCTGTAAAACCGCCGCGAAAGCTTTGGGGGTTCGACTCCCTCCCGGCCCACTCCCTCCGATTCGAATTCAAACTATCCCGTCTGAATGGGAGGTTGGATGATAGCGGCACAGTAATGGCGGGCGGGTTTGACGGCACCGCTGACGGTAACGGGGTTCGCCGGGGTCGCGCGGGGTAGCCGGGCGACCTTCTCCAGGTCACCTTGCGGGAGGGCCCGCTCAACGAAGGCCGGGGGTGAACCCCGGCGAGGCCGAGTCGCACGATCTAGAGACGCGACCTCGTGCCAGGCCGGGACAGTCGCCGCCTCCGGCCTTCGTGGTCAAGAAGCTGCGGGACTACGAGATCGCGGCTCTGCACGACGCCGGTGTGACCGACGACGAGATCAGGGCAATCGCCGTGATCGGCATGGGCGCCGACGAGATCCACGAGTTGATCATCCGAGGCCGCTCCGGTTGACGATCGTTGCCGTGACTGGAGCCGCACATCCGATCCAAGCGCGGCGGCCCTATGATCGGTTCGTGCCGAGAGAAGTCAACGGCCGGGTCGTTGTGACAATCGCCGCCAACTGGACCCAATCCGCGGCGGCCGCAGTGGCGGCGGCGACGGTCGGTGTGGTGGATGGGACGCGGCTGACGCTCAGGATTGACGGGCTCCAGCCACAGGCGTGGATGGCCAACGACTCCGCAGATTCCGTCCTTCACAAATGGGTAGCTGCTAAAGGAGCAGGTAGCTACATCCCAGCGCGAGCCGCGCGACCCTGACGATCGCCTTCATCAGACTGAAGTCTCGGCGCCGCGTCCCGCGCCCGTGACTCCAGCGACGAAAGCCGCGAGATAGGTTCCCGGAAACGCCACCAGAGTCGCGAAGTTGCACCATGTTCGCACCCCGTCCCAACCAACTTCACCGGCAGCAGGCGCACGACGGCACCGCCGCAGTAGCACACCAATGTCGGAGCAGTAGGAGCGCTGAACCAACGACAAAGTTGAGTTCGAACCAAACCGCGTTGCCGATGCCGTGGGTCACGATCGTGACGATCACGAACCCGAGGACACCGAACGTCGTCACGATGGCGATCGGCAGCCCCCTACCAGAAGTGCCAGCGCTAGCAACGAGCCCCACAGCCCGCGCTCGGCCGGCCGGGATTTGGCGCGGGGAGAAGGGTCGCTCACGGCCTGATCGGCGCGTTCAGCCGCGGGCAGCCCCGTTGGTCGCCAGTTCGCGCCGTCCCAGCGGAGAGTGCCGTCCCGCGAGAGCGCTCGCACCCAACGCGCCCCGTCCCACCAGAGACGGCCGTCGGCCGAGAAGCGGGCCGACGACGCCGCTTGAGCCTCAGCCGGGGGGTGAGGGGG
>JBOHUY010000168.1:0-22970 GCA_050735015.1 Candidatus Dormibacterales bacterium
ACCGAGAAGTCGCAGTCGATGTCGGGCATGCTGACCCGGTCCTTGTTCAGGAAGCGCTCGAAGATGAGCCCGTGGGCGAGGGGGTCGAGGTTGGTGATGCCGAGGCAGAAGGAGACCAGGCTCCCGGCCGCGCTGCCCCGGCCCGGGCCGGTGACGACGCCGCTGCGACGGGCGAAGTTCATGAAGTCCCAGACGATCAAGAAGTAGGACGCGTAGCCGGTCTGCGTGATGACGCCCAGCTCAGTCTCCATGCGCTCCCGGGCGTCCGCCGGTGGCGGGTCACCGTAGCGCCAGGTGAGCCCCTCCGTGACCAGTGTCCTGAGGTAGCTGTCGGGCGTCTGGCCTTCGGGGACGGCGAACTCGGGCAGGATCGTCCCGCCGAGGTCGATGGTGAGATCGCACTGGTCGGCCACCTCGAGTGTGCTGGCGAGGGCCTGGGGCAGCTCGACGAAGACCTCCGCCATCTCGGCAGCGCTCTTGAGGAAGAAGTCCTGCGACCCGAACCGCCAGCGATCGGGGTCGGCGAACCTGGCCCCCGTCTGGAGGCAGAGCAGCACGTCGTGCGCTTCTGAGTCCTGGCGGTGCACGTAGTGGAGGTCGTTGGTGGCCGCCAGGCGCAGCCCGAACTCGTCCGAGAAGCCCACCAGGGCCTGGTTGACCGCCTCCTGCTCCTTGATGCCGTGGCGCTGCACCTCGAGCAGGAAGCGGTCTCGGCCGAAGATGTCGCGGAACCCGGCCACGGCGGCGCGGGCCTCCTCCACCTGGCCGGCCACGATCTTGGTCGCCACCTCGCCGGCCAGGCAGCCTGAGAGCGCGATGACGCCCCGCGAGCTCTCGGCCAGGAGCTCCTTGTCGATCCTGGGCTTGTAGTAGAGGCCCTCCATCTGCCCAGCCGTGCAGAGCTTGAGGAGGTTCAGGTAGCCCTCGGCATCCGCCGCGAGGAGGGTCAGGTGGTAGGGATCGCGGTCGGCCCGACCCTCTCTCTGGAAGCGTGACCTGGGGGCGACGTAGACCTCGCAGCCCAGGATGGGCTTGACGCCGACCGCCCGGCAGGCCTTGTAGAAGTGGATGGCGCCGTACATGACGCCGTGGTCGGTGAGCGCCAGCGCGGGCATGCCCAGGTCGGCGGCCCGGGCGACCATGGCCGGGATGCGGCTGGCGCCGTCCAGGAGCGAGTACTCGGTGTGGTTGTGGAGGTGAACGAACGTGTCCGGGGGCCGGCCCGACATGGGTCAGGCGGCCACGCGGGCGCCGGGGCGGCTACTGGGCAGGGCGTGTGGCATCGTCGGGGAAGGCGGGGCGACACCAGTCTAGCCGCCCCCGGCCCCCCACGCCAGAGGTCGCCAGGGTCAGGCGCGGGCGGGCGCCCAGCTCAGTGAGCCCACCGGGCGCCGGCGGAGCATTGAACGCACTGGGGCACTCTCGTGCGGTCCTCGGGCAGGGAGCCGCCCCTCCCTCAGGCTCGCTCGAGCAGCGCCACCGTCTCCACGTGGTAGGTGTGGGGGAACATGTCGACGACGGCCGCCCGGCGCAGCCGGTAACCGCCCCGCACGAGGGCGGCGAGGTCCCGCGCGTGCGTCATGGGCTCGCAGGAGAGGTAGACGACGCGGGGCAGGCCCAGCCTCACCAGTTCCGCGATGGCGGCCGGGTGGCAGCCCGCACGGGGCGGGTCCAGCACGGCCGCGGTCGCCTCCCCCAGCCGCACCTTCTTGAGCGCCTCCTCCACCCTGCCGGGCAGGAAGCGGACGTTGGTGGCACCGTTGATGCGCGCGTTGAGCCGGGACAGGGCCACAGCGCTCGGGTTCTCCTCCACCTCGGTCACGGTGCCCGCCTCCCTCGCCAGGGCCATGCCGATGGTCCCGATGCCGGCGTAGAGGTCGAGCACTGATTCGGCCGGGCCGACGTCGAGCATCTCGAGCGCGGCCTTATAGAGGACCAGCATCTGGCGGTAGTTGGTCTGCACGAAGGAGTCGCTCCGGACCCGGAAACTGAGCCCCCAGAAGTCGAGCGACATGGAGTCGTCCAGGAGGACCAGGTCGGGCAGGAGCATGGCCACGCTCTCCGCGAAGCCTGGCGCGAGGCCGCCCCTGCCCCTGAACCGGGGACGCCACATGAGGCCGGGGCCCGTCGGTTCCACAGTGAGGAGCAGGTTCTGGAGGCCAGGCGCGCCGCCCCCATCGACGACCCGCCGGACGGCCTCCAGCGCCCTCTCGATGCGCGCGTCGTGGATGGGGCAAGTCGTGATGGGAAGAAGGCTGTGCGAGCGGAGCCTGTGGAAGCCGAACCGGAAGGGCTCGCCCGGGCCCGGAGGCACGGCCTCGAACTCCCCCCGGATCCTGTAGCGCCAGGGGTCCTCCATGCCCAGCACGGGGGTCTCGGGCGGTAGGCGCAGGCTCTGGCGCGACCAAGCGTCCGAGACCACCTTCTTCTTGACCTCGAGCTGAAGGGGGTAGGCCGCATGCTGCCACTGGCAGCCGCCGCACGCCCCGAAGTGCGGGCAGAAAGGAGCCACGCGCTGCGGTGAGGCCTCCAGGACATGCTCGGTGCGGGCGAATGCCACGCCACCTCGCCGGCCCCGCCAGCCAGCTCGCACAAGCTCGCCCGGCAGGCCCAGCTCGACCATCACCGCGCGGCCGTCCCGGCGGGCCACGACCACGCCTCCGTGGGCGGGCGCTTCCAAGCGTAGCTCGACGGGCTCGGAGGAGGGCTCCACAACCGCCGATCTTAGGCGGCGCCGGTGGAACCGGCCCGCCCGCCTCTCAGGGAGCGGCCGCGAAAAGACGGAGGGGACTTCGGGGGAGGAGCCGGCGCGTCTGCGGCCCTCCCGATCAGGACCTGTTCTCCCCCTCCCCTCTCTTTGGCCGGCGCCTACTGATCGCCCCGGCCACCCGCGCGGGGCGGGCGCGGTCAGGAGCCGAGGCGCTCTCGCAGCATGCCGCTCGCCAGCTTGAGGTCGGCCCGCCCTCCTGTCGCCTCCTTGACGGCCTGGACGAGCGCGCCCAGCGCCTGACGCTTCCCGGCCCGGTAGTCGGCGGCCGCCTGGGGGTCGGCCTCCAGGACGCGCTCGACCACCGCCGCCAGCTCACCCTCGTCACCGAGCCTGGTCAGGCCGAGGTCCTTGACCACCGCCTCCACGCTCCGCCCGGGGCCGGTCTCGCGCAGCACGACGCGGGCCTGGTCCCGGTTGATGGCCCCCGACCCCAGGAGCTTGAAGACCTGGGCGGCGGCGGCCGGCGGCGGGCGCTCGGGAGCCGGGATGGGACGCACCTCCTGGATGACCAGGTTGGCGAGCGCCGGCACGTCCGGCACCTCCCCCGCCTCGGTGATGTAGGCGACCAGAGAGGGCTCCTCGGCCAGGATGCGGGCCGCCCCGGCGGGCAGCCCGTGGTCCCTCTCCAACCGCTGGCGCAGGGCTTGGGGGAGCTCGGGCAGGGAGGCGCGGAGCCCGTCCACCCAGCCCGGCTGGAGGCGGAGCGGGGGCAGGTCGGGCTCGGGGAAGTAGCGATAGTCGTCAGCGAACTCCTTGCGCCGCTGGGAGAAGGTGCGCTGCTCCTTCTCGGACCAGCCCCGGGTCTCCTGGACAACCTCTCCGCCCGCGGCCAGCAGGCCCGTCTGCCGGTCTATCTCGTGCTGCACGGCGCGAGCCAGGGCGCGGAAGGAGTTGATGTTCTTGAGCTCGGTCTTGACGCCCAGACCGGCCGCGCCAGCGCGCCGGACCGAGACGTTCGCCTCCGCCCTCAGCTGCCCCTTCTCCATGTCGGCCTCGGAGACGCCCAGGCCGCGCATGATCTCGCGGATGGCGACGGCGTAGCCGCGCGCCTCCCCCGCGCTTCGGAGGTCGGGCTCGCTGACGATCTCCATGAGCGGGACCCCGGCCCGGTTGAGGTCGACCGAGGAGCGGCCCGCCAGGGCCAGCTGGTCGCCCTCGTGGATGAGCTTGCCGGTGTCCTCCTCCAGGTGGACGCGGGTGATGCGCACCTCCCGCCCAGCCACCTCGATCCGGCCCCGGCGGGCCATGGGCAGGTCGTACTGGGAGATCTGGTAGCCCTTGGGCAGGTCCGGATAGAAGTAGTTCTTGCGGTCGAACTTGGTCCACTCGGGGATTTCCTGGCAGCCGAGGGCCAGCGCGGCCAGCACGCAGCGCTCCACGGCCACCTTGTTCACCACCGGCAGCATGCCGGGCATGCCGAGGCAGACCGGGCACACATTCGAGTTGGGCTCGGCCGCCAGGTAGTCGGCCGAGCAGGGGCAGAACATCTTGGAGCGCGTGCGCAGCTGGACGTGCACCTCCATGCCGACGACCGCCTCCCATCCCGCGGGCACGCCGCCGGCGGCCTCAGCCACGGGGGGCCACCTCCGCCCGCACCCCGGAGGCCGACTCGTAGGCCCGGGCCACCCGCAGGGCGGAGTCCTCCCGGAACTGGGGGGCCAGGACCTGGAGGCCGATGGGCAGCCCGCCCTCGAATCCGCAGGGGAGGCTGACGCCGGGGAGCCCGGCCAGGTTCCCGCCCAGGGTGAGCACGTCGCACAGGTACATGGCGAGAGGGTCGCCGACGCGCTCGCCGACCGGGAAGGCGACGGTGGGCGAGGTCGCGCTCACGATGGCGTCGCAGCGGGTGAAGGCCTCGTCGAAGTCGCGCTTGATGAGGGTCCTCACCTTCTGCGCCTTCAGGTAGTAGGCGTCGTAGTAGCCGGCTGAGAGGGCATAGGTGCCGAGCATGATGCGGCGCCTGACCTCGGGCCCGAAGCCTTCGCGCCGGGTGCGCAGGTAGCCCTCGAGGAGGGTGGCGGCGGCGGGGTCGGAGGCCCCGTAGCGCACCCCGTCGTAGCGGGCCAGGTTGGAGGAGGCCTCGGCGGGCGCGATGATGTAGTAGGCGGCGAGTCCGTAGTCCGTGTGCGGGAGGCTGACCTCAACGATCTCGGCGCCCGCCTCCTCGAGCACGGCCACGGCGCGATGCACCGCCTGCTCGACGGCCGGCTCCATGCCGTCGACGTCGAAGTACTCGCGGGGGAGCCCCAGCCGAATGCCCCGCACGCCTCCCTCGAGATCCGCCCGGAGGTCCAGGGGACGGTCGGCGCTGGTCGAATCGCGCGGGTCGAAGCCCGCGATCGCCTCCAGGACGATGGCGCAGTCCTCCACCGAGCGCGTGAAAGGCCCGATCTGGTCGAGGCTGGAGGCGAAGGCGATAAGGCCGTACCGGGAGACGCGCCCGTAGGTCGGCTTCATGCCCACGACGCCGCAGAGGGCGGCCGGCTGCCGGATGGAGCCGCCCGTGTCCGTGCCCAGCGAGAAGGCCGCCTCGCCCGCCGCCACCGCCGCCGCGCTGCCCCCCGAGGAGCCGCCCGGGACCCTCTCCAGGCCCCAGGGGTTGTGGGTCGGAAAGGCCGAGGAGTTCTCGGTCGAGCTGCCCATGGCGAACTCGTCGCAGTTGGTCATGCCGAGGAAGACCGCCCCCGCGTCCCGCAGCCGGGCCACCGCGGTGGCGTCGTAGGGGGGTTGGAACCCGGCCAGGATGCGCGAGCCCGCCGTTGTCTCGACCCCGCTCACGCAGAGGACGTCCTTGACGGCGACGGGGATGCCGGTGAGGGATCCCGCCCGCCCGCCGGCGATCCGTGCGTCGGCCTCCTCCGCCTGGGCCCGGGCCAGCTCGGGCGTCAGGCGCAAGAAGGCGCCCACGCGGCCCTCGACGGCCGCGATCGCCTCCTGGTGGGCATCCAGGACCTCGACGGCGGAGACCTCCTGGCGGTCCAGCAGGCGGCGGAGCTCCCCGATCGTCCGCGAGGTCAGCCCGCCCTCTACGGCTCCGGCTCCTGTATGGCCCTGACGCCGAAATAGGGGCCGTCGGCCTCGGGCGCGTCCGCCAGCGCCTGCTCGCGGGTGAGGCCCGGCCGGGGCTCGTCGTCGCGCATGACGCTGGTCACCTCCACCACCTGGGCGGTGGGCGGGATCTGATCGGTGTCGACCTCGCGCAGCCTGTCGATGTGGCCGAGGATGCCGCTCAGCTGGGCGGCGTAGAAGTCCTCTTCGCCCTCCTCCAAGCCCAGCCGGGCGAGCAAGGCCACGTGCCGGACCTGTTCTCGGGAGAGGGTCATACGTCGCGAGTGTACCGGCGGGCGGCACCGGCCGCGTCAGGAGTCCCCGGCCAGGCGGCGAAAGCCCTCCTCGTCGAGCACCTCGACCTTGAGCCGGCGCGCCTTCTCGAGCTTGGAGCCCGCCTCCTCCCCCGCCACCACGTAGTCGGTCTTGGAACTCACGCTGGAGGCGGCCTTGCCCCCCAAAGAGCGCACCATCGCCTCCGCCTCCGGTCGCGGGAGGCCGGCCAGGGTGCCCGTGAAGACGACGGTCTTGCCGGCCAGGGGGCCCTCCCCCGCCGGGCGATCGGCGGCCTGCGGCAGGACGCCGGAGTCGAGGAGGCGGTCCACCAGCTCGCCCCCAGCGCCCCCGAAGAAGAGCCGGATCTCGCCCGCCAAGCTGGGGCCGACGCCCTCCACGCGCAGGAGCTCATCCTCCGTGGCCTCCCGCACCCGTTCCAGCGAGCCGAACTCGGAGGCCAGGAGCCCGGCTGTGGCCTCCCCCACCTGCGGGATGCCGAGCGCGTAGAGGAAGCGGCCCAGGGCCGGCCTCCGGCTGGCCTCGATGCTGCCGGCCAGGTTCTCGGCCGACTTGGCCGCGAAGCGGTCGAGGTCCCGGATCTGCTCCTGGGTCAGCCGGTAGAAGTCGGAGGGGTCTTTGACCAAGTCTCGTTGCAGCAGCTGCTGGATGGTCGAGTAGCCCATGCCGTCGATGTCGGCCGCACCCCGGCTGGCGTAGTGGCGCAGACGCTCCAGCTGCTGGGCGGCGCAGAAGGGGTTGATGCAGCGGTGGGCCACGTAGGGTTCCTCACGGACGACCTCGCCGTCGCAGATCGGGCAGCGCTCCGGCATCCTCCAGCCCGGGTGTGGGTCCTTGACGGAGACCACCTCCGGGATCACGTCCCCGGCCCGCTGCACGACCACTCGCGCGCCGGCGTAGACGCCCTTCTCGTTGACCATCTGCTCGTTGTGGAGGCTGGCGTTGCGGACGGTCACGCCGCCCACGATGACCGGCCGCAGGTGCGCGACGGGCGTGAGCACGCCCGTCCTGCCCACGTAGCAGACGATCTCCTCGACCTCGGTCTCGGCCTGCTCGGCCGCGTACTTGTAGGCGATCGCCCAGCGCGGGGAGCGGGAGACGAACCCCAGCTCCAGTTGCTGGTCGTGCCGGTCCACCTTCACGACCACCCCGTCGATCTCGTGGTCCAGCGTCTCTCGCCGCTCGTGCCAGGATCGGTGGTACTCCATGACCTCCTCGATCGACCGCGCCGGCACGTGGTTGGGGTTGACCCGGAAGCCCAGCTCGCCGAGGAGGTGAAGGACGTCCGACTGGCTGCGCGCGGGGCCTGCCGGGTCGAGCGAGTACATGAAGGTCTGGAGGTTGCGCCCCGCCGTCACGCGGGGGTCCAACTGGCGGACGCTCCCGGCCGCCGAGTTGCGTGGGTTGGCGAAGGGGGGCCGGCCCGCAGCCTCCATCTCCCGGTTCGTGCGCTCGAAGCTGGCCAGCGGCATGTAGACCTCGCCCCGCACCTCGAAGTCGTCGGGCATCCCCGCGGGCGCCGATACCCTCAAAGGCACGCTCCCGATCGTCCTCACGTTGGCGGTCACGTCCTCCCCCGTCATGCCGTCCCCGCGGGTGGCGGCCCTCATCAGGCGGTGGCCCGCCCCCGCTCGCCGGTAGGCGAGGCTCATGGCCATGCCGTCGATCTTGAGCTCGGCCACGTAGGCGACCTGGTCGCCCACCACGGCCTTCACGCGCCGGTCCCAGGCCCGGATCTCCGCCTCGTCGAAGGCGTTCTGCAGGCTGAGCATGGCCGATCGGTGCCTGACCTTCTTGAACTGGTCTCCGACGCCGCCTCCCACCCTCTGCGTGGGCGAGTCGGGGGTGACAAGCTCGGGGTGCTCCTCCTCGGCCTGGCGGAGCTCCAGGAAGGCGGCGTCGTACTCGGCGTCGGAGACCTGGGGGGCGTCCAGCACGTAGTAGGCGTGGTCCCAGGCCCGGATCCTCTCCCGGAGCCCTTCCAGCCGGTTGGCCAGCCCGGCGGGCGTGCTCACGTGTCCAGGCGGGCCAGAGGCGCCAGGCTGCCGCTCAGGATCTTGAGCCCGGCCTCGAAGCGGACCATGAGCTCCTCGTCTGTGCGCGTCAGCGTGCTCTTCAGCACCACGCCCACCCCGAAGGCCGGGTGCCGGACGCGGTCGCCCTCGCTGAAGCGCTGCACGGGAGGTGGCGCCGGCGCGGCCTCCACCTGGCGGGCCATCATGCGCTCTCGAAGGCCCCTGTCGCGGGCGGGGGCGGCGGGGGCGGCGCCCGCCCGGGGGGACCTCAAAAGGCTGTGCGGTATGTCGGCCAGGAAGCGGCTGGGCATGGCGGGGACCGAACGGCCGTAGAGGTGGCGCCGGAAGGTGCAGGTCAAATAGAGGCGGTCCTTGGCGCGCGTCATGCCCACGTAGCAGAGGCGCCTTTCCTCCTCGAGGCCCGCTCCGGTGGGGTCGTCGAGGCTCCTTTGGTGGGGTAGGAGGCCCTCCTCCATGCCGGCCAGGAACACGACCGGGAACTCCAGGCCCTTGACCATGTGGAGAGTGATGAGGGTCACACCCGGGCCGCGGTCGTCGTAGGCGTCCACGTCCGAGACCAGCGCCGCCTCGGTCAGGAACCCCTCCAGGGCGCCCGCCGGGTCGACGTCGTCGAACTCGGCCGCCAGGCCCCGAAACTCCTGCAGGTTCTCCAGCCGGGCGTCGCCCTGAGGGGTGCCGTCCTGGTAGTGGCGTGCAAGCTCCATGACCTCCAGCAGGTGGTCCACGAGTTCGCTCGGCCGGAGGACGCCCATGACCGAGCGCACAGACTCGACCTGGACCCGGAACCTCCCCAGCTGGCTCCGAGCCGCCTTCGGCACCTGGGGCGCGTCCTCGATCCGGGCGATGGCCTCCAGGGGGTCGCTGTCGCGCTCGCGGGCGTGCGCCAGCAGGGCGTCGACGGTCCGGGGCCCGATCTTGCGCCGGGGCACGTTGACGACGCGCTCGAAGCTGACCGTGTCACGGGGGTTGAAGACAAAGCGCAGATAGGCCATGACGTCCTTCACCTCGCGCCGCTCCCAGAACTTCACCCCGCCCACGAGCCGGTAGGGGATGCGCCTGCGGTTGAGCACGTCTTCGAAGGCCCTCGACTGCGCGTTCGTCCGGTACAGGATCGCGAAGTCCGAGTGCGAGAGCCCCTCCGTGCGGACCAGGCGCGCGATCTCGTCGGAGACGAACTCCGCCTCCTCGACCTCGTTGTAGGCCTGCAGGGCGTGCACGCGCTCGCCTCCCGGCCTTTGCGTCCAGAGCCGCTTCTCGGCCCGCCCCTGGTTGTGCCGGATGACGGCGTGGGCGGCGTCGAGGATGGGCTGGGTCGAGCGGTAGTTCTGCTCCAGACGGACGACGTGCGCGTCCGGATGGTCCTTCTGGAAGTCCAGGATGTTGCGGACGTCGGCGCCCCTCCAGCCGTAGACGGATTGGTCGTCGTCGCCTACGACGGCCAGGTTCCGGTGGCCCCCCGCGAGCAGGCTCACGAGCACGTACTGGGCGTGGTTGGTGTCCTGGTACTCGTCCACGAGGACGTGCCGGAAGCGGTCCCGCCACCGCTCCAGGACCTCGGCGTCAGAGCCCAGGAGCGCGGCCAGCCTCCCGATGAGGTCGTCGAAGTCGAGCGCGCCCGCCCGCTCCAGCAGCTCCTGGTAGCGGAGGTAGGCGCGGCGCGTGACCTCCTCCACGTAGCTGTCCGCGGGGTAGGCCTCGGGCGCGACGAGCTCGTTCTTGGCCTGGCTGATGCGGTGCGCGATCCCGCCCGGGGCGAAGCGGCGAGGGTCGAGACCGAGGTCGTCGAGGACCCGCTTGAGGGCGGCCCGGGTGTCGTCGTCGTCGAAGATGACGAAGTTGCGGTCGATGCGGGCAGCGGCTGCCTCCCGCCGGAGGACTCTGACCGCGGTGGCGTGGAAGGTGCCCACCCACATCGACTCGGCGTCCCCCTCGAGGAGGCTCGCGACCCGCGTCCGCATCTCCCGCGCCGCCTTGTTGGTGAAGGTCACGGCCAGGATGCGCTCGGGCCAGGCCCGGCCGGTCGCGACCAGGTTGGCGACCCGGGCCGTGAGGACGCGGGTCTTGCCGCTGCCCGCCCCCGCGAAGACCAAGAGGGGCCCCTCGCCGTGCTCGACGGCCTCGCGCTGGGGCGGGTTGAGGCTATCGAGGAGAGCCTCCAGGGCCCTCGGGCCCGAGCCCGCCGACGCGTTAAGGGCGGGCGCCCGATCCCTCAAGGCGACGGCCGCGCCCGGTCGCGCACGGCCCCGCGGGAGGGGTCCCTGGTGGCTTTGGGAACCGGCGGAGCCATCGACAGCTGAGTCTATCCCGAGGGCTCCGGGCGGCCCCGCCGGGCTTCGCGCGGGGCCGGATCGGGGCACCCAGGGCGGTATAGTACCTGCGCTCGTGGCCACCGGCGCCGATTCCAGCCGTGACCGGCTCCTCTATCAGGTCGGCGGGGAGCTGACCTCGTCCCTCGACCTCGACGAGGTGCTCCGCAACGTAATGGACCGCGTCATCGAGCTCATGAACGCCTCCCGCGGCTTCATCGTGCTGGTCGATGCCACGACCGCCGAGCGCCGCATCCGGGTCGCCCGGGGGGAGTCCCCGGAGCGGGGGGCGGGCGAGTTGTTAGGCTCCCGCACGGTCATCGAGCAGGTGCTGGCCGGGGGCAAGGCCGTGGTGACCACGGACGCCAGCTCCGACGAGCGCTTCCGGGCCCAGGCCAGCGTCATCCTCCACAACCTCCGCTCCATCATCGCGGCGCCGCTCGTGGTCAAGGGCAGGGCGGTGGGCGCGCTCTACGTGGACAACCCCCTCAAGGCGGGCATCTTCGGGGAGGACGACAAGGATTTCCTGCAGGCGATCGCCAACCAGGCCGCCATCGCCATCGAGAACGCCCGGCTCTACACGGAGCTGCGCTCCAACTATGAGCACTCAGACCACCTGCGCCGGATCTTCGAGCGCTACGTCAACAAGCAGGTCATGGAACGCGTCCTGGCCGAGCCCAACGGCGGCTTCCTCCACGGCCAGAGGCTGCGAGTCACCATGCTCGCCTCGGACATCGCGGGCTTCTCGACCCTCTCCCGGGAGATGGAGGCGGAGAGGACGGTGGCCATGCTGAACGACTACTTCAGCCGCATGGTGGACATCGTCCTCTCCCACGGGGGCAACATCGACAAGTTCCAGGGCGACGGTCTCCTGGTCGCCTTCGGTGCGCCCGTGCCGGTCGAAGACTCGGCCCGGCGCGCCGTGGAGGCGGCCATCGCCATGCGAGCGGAGATCGCCGCCTTCAACGGCCGCCGCGCCGCCGCCGGCGAGGCGCCCATCGGGGTCGGCATCGGGCTCGACACCGGCTACGTGGTGGCCGGCAACGTGGGCTCCGAGCGACGCCTCGAGTACACGCTGATCGGAGTCCCCGTCAACAACGCGTCCTACCTGAGCAAGGTGAGGCCCCCCGAGCTGCTCATCTCGCAGAGCACCTACTCGGCGCTGGGCGGCTCCGTGCCCGCCCTCCCCCGCGATCCCATCGTGCTCAAGGGCTCGACCGAGCCCGCCCCCGTCTACTCGCTCCGCTGAGGGATCAGCGGCAGCCCCACTGGCTGGGCCCGTCGCGGCTGTAGAGCCAGGCCGCCGCGCCCGCGTTGGCAGTCGCGCTGAACGGGGACTGCGTCGCGTAGGGCGTCCCCTCCCAGGTCGCGCGCGCGAACTGGAAAAGGCCCAGGTAGCCGGTCGGGCTGACCGCGGCCGGGTTGTCGCCCGACTCGCAGACGGCCACGCGCTGGGCCCAGGCCACGGCCCCCTGTCCCAGGCGCGAGAAGGCGGCCGTGATGATGGCGCGGACGGAGGCGGGGCCCGCCGACAAGGTGGCCGGGCGCGGAGCCCGCGAAGCCACGCTCACCCTCAGGGAGGCCTCGGCGGCCGCCCTCGCCCGCGCCTTCGCCCGCGCTTTGGCCTGGGCCTTGGCCTGGGCGATGCGGTCGGACTTGAGGATGGCGGCCTCGGCGTCGTACCTGGCCACGCCGGCCGCACGCCTGTCAAAGTCGAGGGTCGGGGGCGCCTCGGCGGCCGCCACCACGCCCGTGGAGGGCTTCCCCTCCGCGCGCACCCACGCCTGCGTCACGATGTCGTGGACGCGCGCGTGCGCGTCACCCGGGTGCATCAGACCGGCGACCAGGCCCAGGCCGAGCGTGATCGCGTGAAAGACCTGCAGCAAGGCGCTCCTCCTGCTGGCGCCCTACCCCTAAGACGCCTTCAGTCCTGAGCTCGGAGCTTCGACGTTAGCGCTGGAACCCGCTCAGGTTTGACGTACCGAACGCTGACACCGTAGCAGATGCCGTGGCTGTAACGTCAACGTCGCCGGGGGCCGGGGTCGGAGATCATCGGAGATCAGGTGGCGCGCATGACGCGCGCGGGGGGCACCGGCTGGAGCGGAGACGCCGCCTCCGCCGCGTCAAGCATGGCGACGACGGGCGGGGGCAGCGGCCGGGCCACGCCGTAGTGCGTCCAGAGCCCGTCGCGCCGCGCCTCCACGAGGCCAGCCAGCTTGAGCTTGGCCATGTGATGGGAAATCGTGGACTGGCTGAGCCCGAAGGCTGCCGTGAGGTCGCAGACGCACACCGGGACCTCGGCGCCGCGCAGCGCCGCCAGCATGCTCAGTCGCGTAGGGTCGGCCAGGACGGCGGCGAGGGCCGCCACCTCGGAGGCACGCGCCGCCGAAAGGGGGACGCAGACCTCGCAGCAGATGCCCCGCACCCTGCGCCCCGCCGACCGCGGTTCCATACCCGGATTCTAGAGGAATCCATTGATGATCATCGATCTTCTGTGGTAGGCTGGGCAGGTCGGACGGATAGACGGACATCGATTTGTCGAGAGGTGCGACATGAGGACGGGGAACCGTGCTGCGATGTTGGAGGCGGAGCCGTGCTGCTGCGAGTCGGGAAGCGGTTGCGGCGAGGGCTGCTGCGGGGGCGGCGGCTGCGGCTGCGGCTGCGAGGGCGCCTAGCGGCGCGTCCTTAGACCAGGGGGGGCGCGCGGTAGCCTAAGGGATCGATCGCGCGCCCGCTCGGCGGGGAACATCACGTCCGAGGCTTGTGCCTGGGTAGGCCCGGTCCGGGGCGGCGCCAGCCCGAGCCACCCACCCGCGCTTCAAGGAGAGGCTGCTCTGGACGCCTGCCGCCGCCTGGCGGTGCGAGGAGGCACGTGATGCCGGGCCCCCCCGTGGAAGTGCCGGCGCGGGGATTCGAACCCCGGACCCTCGGCTTAAAAGGCCGCTGCTCTGCCAGGCTGAGCTACACCGGCTTAGGGCAATTTTGAACTCGGCGGAGGCCGCCGAAACCATGGTAGCCGGGTCGACGAAGCCCGCCTGACGGGCCGGACCCACTGCCCAACCTGGCCCCGGTGCCAGAATCGGCTCCATGCGCGATCTCACCGCGTGGCGTCCGATGATGTGCAGTTGGCCATCCGCCATTTCGGCGGCACCGGGCCGGGGATTGGGCTCATCCACGGCCTCGGGCGGACCCTGGTCGACTGGTCGGTCATCGGTCCGCCCCTCAGCTGACATGCTCGCGCTCTACCCCAGTGTCGAATCGTCGGTCCTGGTCGTGGCGGGGACCGACCCTGATGCCGGGACCGACACGGCGTGTACCGACGCGGACTTCGGCGAATCTGGAGCAGG
This sequence comes from Candidatus Dormibacterales bacterium, assembly GCA_050735015.1. Lineage (GTDB taxonomy): Bacteria > Chloroflexota > Dormibacteria > Dormibacterales > Dormibacteraceae > JBOHUX01. The sequence goes on from JBOHUY010000168.1 coordinate 13,802, forward strand.
GTTCCGCGGTGCCGAGCCTCTCAGTTGAGTTCGTGACGGGTGGCCACGGTTTGCTGTTCGAACCCCCCCACGATCTCGTCCTGCGAATGAAGGGGTCCCTCCCCCGATAGTCCCGCCACTTCTAAGTGCTCCACCCCCTACGTTCGCCTGCGATCTCAGCCCACCGAACGCCGGGTTCCGGTGAGCAGCCGACCCACGAGCAAGCCGGGCGGAAGGGAGGCCGAGGCTAGCTAGAAAGCAGGGGAGAGGTCGCCGTTCCCGGAGCTCACAGCGCGACCGAGAAGCGGCAGGCCATAGGCCTCCTCGATGCCGCGGAGAACGCCGTACGTGTTCCCTCCGGCGGCGAAGCTGTGATTCGACAGGCTGGCGTTGGCTGCCGAGATGACGATGGTGGGGATGTGACCGCCCCCGCAGTTGGAACCGACCTTTCCGTTCACCCAGCAAGACTTGTCGACGTTCCTGCCATGGGCGTTGGCCTCGTCCCAGGTGACGATGACGACGCCGTTGTCCTGGAACCAAGCCGAGCTGAGGATGCCGGGAAGGTTGGCGGCAAGCCACGCATCACCGTCAGAAACCTGGTCGGGCCCTGCCCCCGACGAGGGTCGCAGGTTGGGCAACGAACCGGTGCATCGGGTGTGCATGTCGTCGCACATGTCAGGGGTCACGAACACGAAATCGGGCGGGCTGGCCGAATCCAGGCTGCTGACAAGCTGCCGGGTGCCGGCCCCGGCGGCGGGTTCGTTCTGGGTCGGGCACTGGAAGTAGACGAACGGGTTGTGGAAGGGGAAGTAGAGCGCCCTGGACGTGCTTGCTCCTTTGGGGTCGTTGACTCGGTCGCAGGCCACGGGCATCGCTTCCATGTAAGCCTCCCAGGGAATGCCCGCGCTGGTCAACTCCGAGCCCAGGTTGGGGCGTTTCGAAGGCTGCCTGATGGAACCGCCCTTGGTACTTCCGCTGACCAGCGCCACATAGCTCTGGTTGCCGTGGGTGACGCTGTACCAGCTGGTGGCCGACGCGTACTTCGCTGCCAGCCCGTTCAAGTATGGTGCCGAGTGGTTGCCGATGATGCCGTTGTCGGCACCCTGCACCCACTGGTAGTTCTTATTCTCTTCGACGATGAGCATGATGTGGCGGGCGCCGCCCGCCGTGAGCGGATGCTGGGTGCCGCTACCCTCACCGATGGAGGGGCCTACCAGCATCCCCATGGTTCCGGCTGCGAGCACGGCCAGACACCCAAGTACCGCAATCGCCCATGCGCGGACACGTATCCCCGACGGCTTGTGCATCGCCTTGCCCCTCCTTCGGCGCAGCCTTCCGCCGCCACCTCGGTGGCCAGGAATTATTACCGAGCGGGCTGGGAGTTGCCAATGGAGCGGACGACCCATCCAGCTGGAGCGAACGACCCATCCAGCCATCCGGGCCATGCACCCTAGGCCGTGGGTCAAAGTAGAAGCCCATAGCTCCCGCATTAACCGCTCGGGTCCGGTGCTAGACTCGCCCCGAACGCCCGGCAGCCCTGGTTGGCACCAACGCCAGCTCCGCCAACGTTCTCCCCAATAGGAGGGCGCTCGCTGCAGCCGGTGGCACGGTCGCGATCATGACCTGGTCGGGAGGTCGGTGGCCGCCTCCAGCTCGTCGGGAGTGTGCCGAGGACGCACACGAGCGGGTCCAAGAGCGCCACCCACTACGCCGCTCGGGCCGTCGGCTCCAGCGCCACCTACAACGCCGCCAGCGCTGGTTCGGTGACGATCCTGCTCACAGAGCAGTCGCGGCCGGCCGTGACCTCGAAGTCCGGATCACATGGAGGATCCAGGGCCCATACGTCCAGAGCCTGAGGGCGACCATCGGTCAGCCAGCGCCAGAGTGTGGTGCCGGGCGACCTGCGGGGGCATCAGAGGCCACGCACGGCCCGCGGACTCAAAAGCATCTGCTCTCCCGGCTGAGCTCCGCTCAGGGCCCCCTTCAGCGGGCGCGGCGGGCCTCGCCCCGGGTACGATTCCGCCATCCGACGCGTCACTCGACGTCCGTGGTTCGGGCCCAAGCAGCAGGCGGGATGGGGGTGGCGGCCCGCCAGCCCCGAGGGCTGGATAGCGACGGGCGTGTTCATCGTTGGCGTGGTCGTCCTCGTCTCGCTGACCCGGGGCGGGACGCGCTACGCCAGCCTCGCCATCCTCCTCGTCGCCTTCCTGGTCGTCTGTGCGCTGACCGGCGAGTCCCCCGGCGGCCCCAGCGACTGAGACCCGGCCAGTTGGAGTTCCAGGACCTCCTCGCCCGGCGCCGCATGGTCCGCCGCTTCGTCGACGAGGACCTGCCGGCGGGCACGGTCGAGCGCATCGCGAGGGCGGCGGCGAGGGCCCCCAGCGCGGGCTTCAGCCAGGGCCAGCGCCTGGTCGCGGTCACGACCCCCGCCCTCAAGCGGCGGGTGGCGGCGGCCGTCGGCGAGCGTGAGCACGATGGCGGGCCATTCGGGGCCTGGGTGGGACGGTGCGGAGCCCAGTTCGTGCCCTGCGTATCGGAGCGCCTCTACCACGAGCGCTACCGGCAGCCCGACAAGGTCCTCCCGGACGGGTCCGAGATCGAGTGGCCCGTCCCTTTCTGGTGGATGGACGTCGGCTGCACGGTCATGCTCGTCCTCCTGGCCGCCGTCGAGGAGGGCCTGGCGGCCGGCTTCGCGGGCCCGGGCGAGGGGCTGGCCCCTCTCCGGGAGGCGCTCGGCATCCCAGACGACCACGCGCCCGTGGGCGTCATCCCGGTCGGCCGCCCCCTGCCCGACGCGCGGTCGCCGTCGCTGCGTCGGGGCAAGGTCGCCGAGGCCGACTACCTGCACCTGAACGGCTGGTAGGCCTCCCGGTCAGCCGGCGCCCGCCTCGCGCCAGGCTCGCACCTGGGCGGCGTGCTCTTTGTAATGCTCGTGCGTGTCGGGCCCGACCGCGGCCGCCGGGGAGCCGCCCAGGAAGGTGGAGAGGGGGCTCCCCGAGGTGGCGTCGCCGATCGAGCCCACGGCCGCCCTCACCCGCTGGAAGGTGGCGGAGAAGTCCTTCGTCACCTCCTCCAGGGAGAGCCCGCGGCGGGCCTCGAAGGCCCGGCGGTTGACCTCGTCGATGAGCTCGGGCGTCCAGCGCACCTCGGGCACCCCCTCCAGCTCGGCCGGGGCGGGGCCCGGGCCCTCGCCGCGGAGGGCGGGCTCGAGCCGCCAGAGCATGAGCTCCTCCCAGAAGCTCAGGTGCGCGAGGCAGTCCTTGACCGCCCACGAGCCCTCCAGCCCAGGCCGCGTCAGCTGCTCGCGGGAGAGCCCGGCGAGGGCGACCTCCAGCTCCTCGTGCGCACTGTCCACGAGCGCCAGCAGCTCGGCGCCCGTGCTCGGGTCCGCATCCGCCATCTCCGCCCGAGCCTACTCGCACCGGGGCCGACCGCAGGCACCAGGCTCAGATCCTCAGGACTTGGGTCACGACCAGGCTCACCGACAGAAGGCTGACGAACGCGGTCACGATCCAGCCCAGCGCCACCAGCGGCCGGCCGCTCCTGAGGGCGCCCGCCGCCCGCGGGTCCCGGCTCATGATCATGACGAAGACCAGGATGATGGGCAGCAGGAGCCCGTCGAAGACCTGGGAGAGGAACATCACGGCGATGAGGGGGAGGCCGGGGATGAGGACGAAGGCGGCCGCGAACCCCACGAAGAAGGCCAGCAGGCCGTAGAAGGCGGGCGCCTCGCGCCACCTCCACTCCAGCCCACTCTCCCATCCGAAGACCTCGGTGGCCGTGTAGGCGCTGGTGAGGGGGACTGTCCCCAGGCCCAGGAAGGAGGCCGCCAGCAGGCCCAGCGCGAAGAGGATCTCCGCCCCCCGGCCGGCGATCGGAGCCAGGGCCCGGGCCGCGTCCCCCGCGCTGCCGATGGCCGTGTGTCCGTGGGCCCAGAGCGTGGCCGCGCAGGCGACCACGATGAAGCCGGCGACGAGGTTGGTCACGAAGGCGCCCGACATGACGTCGGCCCGGGAGGCGGTTAGCTCGTCGCGGGAGAGGCGCTTGTCGGCCACGTAGGACTGGATGAAGGCCTGCCCCCAGGGCGTGATGGTGGTGCCGACCGTGCCCATCACGGCCAGGAGGTAGGCGGTGGTGAGCGCGCCCCTGGGCGCGACCAGACGCACGGCGGCCTGGCCCCAGTCCGGGTGGGCCAGGACGGCCGAGATGGCATAGGCGAGGGAGACGCCCACGCCCATGGAGAGGAAGAGGGCCTGGATGCGGCTGAAGTTGCCCCGCGAGAGGATGAGGAGCACGGCCACCGCGGCCAGTCCCGAGCTGACCGCCACCGGCACCCCGAAGAGTTCGAGCGCGGCCCCGATGCCCGCGAACTCGGCCACGGTGTCCCCCAGGTTGGCCAGGAGCATGATCAGGATGGCGAAGGTGGCCCAGCGCACGCCGAATCTCTCTCTCAGGAGGCCGCCCAGGCCCTGGCCGCTGGCGATGCCCAGGCGCGCGCCCACCTCCTGCGTGATGGCGAGCGCGATCATGCTGGCCAGGAGCGCCCACATGAGGTCGTAGCCGAACTGGGCGCCGACCACCGAATAGGTCGTGATGCCGCCCGCGTCATTGTCGGCGAACCCGCTGATGAGCCCCGGCCCGACGGCGGCCAGGAAGGCCAGCCGGGGCACCCGCAGCGCCAAGATGCGGAGGGTCGGGAGCCGGAGCCGGGGGGTCAAAAAGCCTGGCCCCACGGCGGGCAGCCGCGGCCATCCGGAGGGCAGCCGCAGACGGGGGATTCGGAAGGCTCGGAGGCGGTCCTTGATCATGCTCGGCGAAGAGCGCAGGCGATCGCCGCCGCCGGGATCAGGCGGGAGGCCTCCCCGGGACGGCCGGCGCGCACGGGCGACTACTGCCTGGCTCCACGGCCACCTCCTGGTCCGGTCTCAGCGGCGCCTCGAAAGAGGAGGACCGGGCGCCGTCCCCCCGGGACGGCGAGGGCACCCCTCTCGTTGAGCTTCGGCGCTGCGTGGCGTACTGCCTTTCCGGCGAGCCGCTTGGGGTCACCCCTTAGACCGGGGAAACCTGTCCTGACCCGGAGCGTCTTTGGACGGGTGGGGTCAGCGGCCTGTGTCCACACAGCCGCCTCACCTAACGAGGTGCGACTGGCGGCCCCAGTCTACCTCCCGGGAGTCCCCCGCGTCCCCCCCGAGAGGAGCCGTTCTGGGTACCCTACGCCCGTGATGCTGGCGATCTCGGGGAGCCCCCGCGGCGGTCGGCCGGGTCGGGCCCCCGCCGGGCGGGTGCCGGGGCCGGGCACCTGATGGCCGCCTTCGAGCTGCCGGAGAGCTCCGAGGACTTCCGGGAGGCGTCCTGGGAGGACCTCCGGCCCTTCTATGAAGAGCTCGCCGCGCGTCCCCTCGACGGCGAGGCCGCAGGCGCCTGGCTGGAAGACTGGGCGCGGCTCACCGACCTCATCGCCGAGGCCTACGCGCTGACCGTCTTCGACTACACGTGCAACACCGCCGACCCCCGGCTGGAGGCCGCCAACCTCCGCTTCGGGGTGGAGATCGCGCCGCGGGCCCAGGAACAGGAGGTGCGCCTCGCCGGCCGGCTCTTAGACGCGGGCTTCGAGCGGCCGGGCCTCGAGACCATGCTGGAGCGCTTCCGCAACCAAAGAGAGCTCTTCCGCGAGGAGAACGTGCCCCTCTTTGCCACCCTGGAGCGCCTCTCGTCGGACTACCAGCGGCTGACCGGGACCATGACAGCCAGCTGGGGGGGCGAGGAGGTGCCCGTGCCCCGCATCCTGCCCCACCTGGAAGTGCAGGACCGCGAGGTCCGCGAGCGGGCCTTCGGGGCCCTCTACCGCCCCTACGTGGAGCAGCGCGACGAGATGGCCTCCATCTTCGACCGCATGCTCGAGGCGCGCCAGCAGGTGGCGCGCAACGCCGGCTACGGGAGCTACCTCGACTTCGGTCACCGCGAGAAGAACCGATTCGACTACAGCCCCCGGGACTGTGTGCGCTGGCACAACGCGGTGGAGAGGTCGGTCGTGCCCGTGGTGACCCGGCTCCGGGAGCGGCGGCGGGAACGGCTGGGCGTCCCCACCCTGCGACCGTGGGACCTCGCCTGCGACCCCGACGGGCTCGACCCGCTGCGCCCCTTCTCGGCCGGGGAGGAGCTCATCGAGGGGGCGGCCCGCATCTTCGAGCGCCTCGACCCCGAGCTCGGCTCCCAGTTCCGGGTCATGAGTTCAGAGCGCCTCCTGGACGTCGACAGCCGGCCCGGCAAGGCGCCCGGCGGTTACCAGAACGAGCTCCCGGTGCGCCGCCGGCCGATCATCTTCATGAACGCCTCCGGCATCCAGCGCGACGTCGAGACCCTCCTCCACGAGTCCGGGCATTCGTTCCACGCCTTCGCCACCTTCGACATCGAGCCCTCCTTCCAGCGCTTCCCGGGCTCCGAGATGGCCGAGCTCGCCTCCATGTCCATGGAGCTGCTGGCCGCGCCTCTGCTGGGGCGCTCAGAGGGCGGCTACTACTCCGACCGCGACGCTCGGCGGGCGCGCCGGGCACACCTCGAGGGCGTGCTCACCGCGCTCCCCCACATCGCCTCGGTGGACGCCTTCCAGCACTGGCTCTACAAGGACCCGGCGGCGGCCGACCGCGACGAGCGGGACCGCGCCTGGCTCAGGATCCGCGAGCGCTTCGACCCGGCCGTGGACTGGAGTGGCCTGGAGGCGGAGCGAGTGGCCCGCTGGTACTACCAGCTCCACTTCTTCACCAGCCCGCTCTACTACATCGAGTACGGCCTGGCGCAGTTCGCGGCCCTGCAGATCTGGCACAACGCGCTGGCGGACCCCGCGGGGGCCCTCCGCGCCTACCGGGAGGCGCTCGCCCTGGGCGCCACGCGGCGGCTGCCCGAGCTCTACGGGGCGGCGGGCGCGCGGCTGCTCTTCGACCCCGAGCCCATGGCCGAGCTCATGGAACTGACCATGAGGGAATTGGACGCCCTCGAGGCCTGACCCCGGACGCCTTCAGCAGCGGATGGCATCCCAGGCCGCCCGGCCCGGCACGTCGCGGCCGAAGGCGTCGGGGTCAGTCCCGAGCGCGGTCGCGAGGTCGAGGGCGAGGCGCTGGACGGCGACGGTGAGGGGGAACACGGAGAGGGCCTCGCCCAGCTCGAGCGATTCCATCCGGTGGACCCTCACCCCGGACGCGGCGGCCGCCGCCGCCACCTCGGCCAGGCGGTCCCGGGAGGCCTGGGGCCCGCCCCCGTCCAGACAGACGAGGGCGTCCTCGGCCCCCAGCGCCACCGCGGGCCCGTGCAGGAGCTGCTCGACCGAGAGGCCCTCGGTCGCCACCCGTGAGGTCTCCCTGACCTTGAGCGCGCCCTCGGCGGCCGTCCACCGGTTGGGGCCCTGGCCCGTCAGCTCGAGGAGGCGGCGGGGGGGCGCGACGGGCTCCCGGGGGGTGGCCAGCGCGGCCGCGACGGCCTCCGGCACCTCCTCCAGCCGGAGCCCGGCCCCCAGCGCCACCGCCACCTGGGCGAGCCTGAACATGGCCGCCAGGTGGCTGGACGTGTAGGCAGAGGAGCGCTCCTGCTCCACGGTCGTGAGGCCGGGGAGAGGTGAGCCCAGCCCGGTCACGACGACAGGGTCGAGCCCCCGGGCGCGCCCCTCCTGGACGGCCGTGACCGCGTGCTGCGTGGCGCCCGTGTGGCTGAGCACCAAGAGCGCCTCCCCCTCCCCCGGCCAGGGGCCGTGGAAGACGAGCTCGGCGAGCTGGACCGCGCTCGCGGGGACGCCCGCCTCCTGAAGGAGGAGCGCCCCGTGGTGCGCCGCGTGCCAGCTGGAGCCGGTGCCCGCCAGCACCACCCGGCGGCCGAGGAGGCGCCCGGCCGCCTTCTCGGCGGGCCCGGGGTCGGCGAGGAGGCGGGCCAGGTCGTGGGGCTGCCGGGCCATGGCGGCCGCCATCTCGCTCATCTTTGGCGCCGGCGGTCAGGCCTGGATGTTCGACATGACGTGCTTGATGCGCGTGTAGTCCTCGAAGCCGTACATGGAGAGGTCCTTGCCGTAGCCCGAGTGCTTGAAGCCGCCGTGCGGCATCTCGGCCACGAGCGGGATGTGCGTGTTGATCCACACGCAGCCGAAGTCGAGGCCCCTGGCCATCCGCATGGCGCGGCCGTGGTCGCGCGTCCACACGCTGGAGGCGAGCCCGTAGCTGACTCCGTTCGCCCACTCGAGGGCCTGCTCCTCGGACTCGAAGCGCTGGACGGTGATGACGGGCCCGAAGACCTCCTGCTGGATCATCTCGTCATCCTGGCCCAGGCCGTCGACCACGGTCGCCTCCCAGAAGTAGCCGGGGCCGGCCACCTGAGCCCCGCCCGTGACTATGCGCGCGTGGTCCGGCACGCGCTCCAGGAAGCCCTTCACGCGGCCGAGCTGGACCGCGTTGTTGAGGGGCCCGTAGTAGGCCTCCTCGTCCCCCGGGGGCCCGGTCCTGGTCCGGCGGGCCTGCTCGGCCAGCCCCGCCACCACGCCTTCGTGGACGCGGGGCCCGGCCAGGACCCGAGTCGCCGCCGTGCAGTCCTGCCCGGCGTTGAAGTAGCCCGCCCCCGCGATGGCCTCGGCGGCGGCGGCCAGGTCGGCGTCGTCGAAGACGACCACGGGCGCCTTCCCGCCCAGCTCCAGGTGGACGCGCTTCAAGTCGGCCGCCGCCGCCCTCGCCACCTCCCTCCCCGCCCGCACGCTGCCGGTGATGGAGGCCATGGCCACGGCCGGGTGCGTGACCAGCGCGGCGCCCGTCGAGCTGTCCCCGCAGACCACGTTGAAGACCCCCTCGGGCAGGAACTCGGCCATCACTTCGGCCATGCGCAAAGTGGTCACGGGGGTCGTGTCGGAGGGCTTCAGCACGACCGTGTTGCCGGCCGCGATGGCGGGCGCCCACTTCCAGACCGCCATCATCATGGGGTAGTTCCAGGGCGTCACCTGGCCGCAGACGCCGACCGGCTCGCGCCGGATGAGCGAGGTGTGCCCGCGCATGTACTCGCCCGCCGACCGCCCCTCCAGGACCCTCGCCGCCCCCGCGAAAAAGCGGATCTGGTCGACCATGGGCGGGATCTCCTCCGAGGTGGTGAGACCGACCGGCTTGCCCGTGTTCTCGGACTCCAGCCGCACGAACTCGTCGGCGTGCGCCTCGATGGCGTCGGC
>JBOHUY010000169.1:0-12193 GCA_050735015.1 Candidatus Dormibacterales bacterium
GCGAGGCCCCCCTGTGCGCTCTTGGCGGGCCGGTGCCGCGGCGCCGGGCGGCGGGGTGGCGAGGGCACGGTCAACGTGAACTGGCTCCCCACGCCTGGCTCGCTGGCGGCCGTGAGCCGGCCGCTCATCTCCTCCATGAGCCGCCTGCTGAGGGCGAGGCCCAGCCCGGTCCCTTCGTGCCGGCGCGTCAGGCCGGCGTCGACTTGGACGAACTCATCGAAGATGCGGCTCAGGTCCGAGTCGGCGATCCCGATCCCGGTGTCCGCGACGGTGACGGCCACCTTGCCGCCCCTCGAGCCCCCCCTGACGCAGACGGTGCCCCCCGGGGGGGTGAATTTGATGGCGTTGGAGAGGAGGTTCAGGACGACCTGACGCAAAGAGCGCTTGTCGGCGAGGGCCACCAGGTGCGGGGGGACCTCGGAGGCGAGCGCCAGGCCGGAGCTCTGGGCCAGGGGCCGGAGATCGTCCAGGGCCTCTTCCACAAGGGCTCTTACGTCCACGTCCTCCAGGGCGAGCTGGAGCTGCCCCGAGCGCACCCGGGAGAGGTCGAGGACGTCGTTGATGAGGTCGAGCAGGTGGCGCCCGCTCTTGGCGATGTTGCCGACGTACCGCTGCCGCCGCTCCTCGTCCACGACGAAATCGGGCGCGGCCAGGAGCTGGGCGAAGCCGAGGATCGAGTTGAGCGGGGTCCTGAGCTCGTGGCTCATGGCCGCCAGGAAGCGCGATTGGGCCTCGTTGGCGGCGGTGGCGTCGCGGGCCCGCCGCCGCTCGGTCACGTCGACGGCGACCCCGATGATGCCCTCGACGAAGCCAGTCTCGGCGACCTGGGGCACGAGGTCGACGTCGAGGTCCACCCCCGCCGGGCCCGCCCCCAGGCCGAAGCTGGTGGCCCGCCCCCCCAGCGCCGCCCGCACCCCCCGCTCTAAGGTCTCCGCGCCCGGCCAGGCCTCGAACACGGACCTGCCCAGGAGGTCCGTCCCGACGAGGCCCAAGGCGGCGGCCGCCTTGCCCTCAATGAAGGTGAAGCGGGCGTCGGGGTCAAGCGCGAAGAGGACCAGGGGGGCGCTGGCCAGGAGCAGCGCCAGCCGCCGGCGGTATCCGCTCAGCTCCGCGTGCCGCGTGGCCGCCTCGATGACGGGCGCGACCTGGGAGCCGAGCATGGAGAGGATCTGGACATCCTCGGCCGAGAAGGACCGCGGCGTGCGGCTGATGACAGAGAGCGCCCCGATGGGGCGGTCGCGGACCAGGAGGGGGACGGCCAGGACGCTGCGCGTGCCCGCCCTCAGGCCAAACTCGAGGGCGAAGGGTGCGGCCACGTAGTCTTCGACCACGATGGGGCGCCCCGCCTCGAAGGCCATGCCCATGGCCGAGCCCCCGGCGCCCACCTCGAACGACCTCTGCGCCGCCAGGTCGGGGTCGTTCGTGCCCAGGACGCAGAGTCTGCCCGTGGCGGCCTCGAAGGCGGTCAGGCGGGAGAAGTCGGTGCCCACGACGTCGGCGGCCATGCGCGTCACCGTTTCGGCCAGTGCCCTTGGGTCGAGCACGCCAGCCGCCGCCACCATGACCTGGTGGAGTGCCTCCAGGCGACGGCGCTGGACCTCCTTCTCCTCCAGCAGGCGGGCCCTGTGCGCCCCCGAGGCGACCTGCGCCGCCACCAGCTCCAGCAGGCCCACCTCGGCGTCTGAGAACGTGCGCCCTGACATGGAGCTGGCGATGAGGACGCCCACCGCCTCCTTCTGGATGAGGAGGGGGACGGCGGCCACGCTCCTCACCCCCGCGCGGAGGAAGAACGGCTCCGCGTGCTCCCAGGCCTGGTACTCGGAGACGACGAAGGGCCGGCGCTCCGAGAAGGCCATCCCGGCCACCCCCAGGCCCTGCGGCAGCTGGGGCGGCGAGTCGGGACCGTCGGCGGCGTGGCTCAGGACCACGAGGGCGTCTGCGGCGGGGTCCCACCACCTGAGCGTGACCGCGTCGACGTGCATCAGCTCACGCATGCGCTCGACGGCGATGTCGGCCAGGGCACCGGGGTCGATGACGCCCGCGACCGCGGCCGACAGCTCCTTGATGACATGCAGCTGGCGGGCCTGGTCCCCGGCTCCGCGGTCAGTCGATCTGCTGGTCGTCGCCATGGCGGGCGGCGGCCGCGCCCGGCGGGCCGCCAGTCTCGTAAACGGGCGGGGGGCGAGCCTGCTTGCGGTTTCCGGGGTCGGCCCCCATGGGCGGGCGCGCCGCGGTCCGCCCCGTGGGCGGTGGACGCGGGCGGTGGACGCGGGCGGTCCCGCGCCACCTAAGCTCTTGAGGAGCGATGGCACGCGGTCCGGAGTCGCGGCGGCTCTTGAGGGGGTCCCCGGCCTCGCCGGGCAGGGCCGCCGGGCCCATCCACATCGTCCTCGAGTCGCGGGAGGCAGAGGCCGTGCCGGCAGGCGAGGCCTCCCTCGGGGCCCTCCGGTCGGCCGCGGACAGGGCGGCGGCCAAGCTCGAGGAGCTGGCGGCGACGAGGCGGGCGGCCGGAGCCGGAGGGGCGGCCGCGGAGGTCCTGGAGAGCCACGCCATGATCCTTCGCGACCCCGCCCTCGAGGAGTCAATGGCCGGGCAGCTCGCGCGCGGCCTGGGGGCCCGGGAGGCGGTGCTGGCGGCGGTCGAGCTCCACGCGGCCCCCCTGGAGGCCCTGGACGAGCCCTACCTGCGAGAGCGCGCCGCCGACGTCCGGGAGGCCGGCCGGCTGCTTTTGGCCGCGCTCGGCGGGCGTCCGACCTCGAGGCTGGCGGAGCTCCGGCGGCCCTCGGTGGTGGTGGCGCGAGAGCTCAGCCCCGCCGACACCCTGAGCGTGGACGCGGGCCTGGTCCTGGCCGTCGTCACGGAGGCGGGGGGCGTGAGCTCGCACGCCGCCATCGTGGCCCGCGAACTTGGCATCCCGGCCGTGGTCGGAGCCGCCGGCGCGGTCCTGGCCGCGTCGGGGAGGAAGGCGGCCTTGGTCGACGGTGGCAGGGGCGAGGTGACGCTGCTCGACCGCGCGCCCCGGGCGCGGTCCCGTCCCGCCGCCGCGCGGCTCGACCTGGGCGGCCTTCCCGTCCGTCTCATGGCCAACGTGGGCTCGCCAGCGGCCACGGCGGCGGCGGCCCGGATCGGGGCCCTGGGGGTGGGGCTCTACAGGACCGAGCTCCTGTTCCTGGGCCGGTCCTCGCCCATGCCGGAGAAAGAGCAGGCCGAGGCCTATGCCGCCGCCTGCTCGGCCATGGCGCCCCACCCGGTCGTCGTGAGGACGCTGGACGCGGGCTCGGACAAGCCGCTCGGCTACCTGGCCAGCCGCCGGGAGCCGAACCCAGCCCTGGGGCGGCGCGGGGTCCGGCTCTGGCTCGGCCGACGCGAGCTCTGGGAGCCCCAGGTGCGCGCGCTCATCCGGGCGTGGTCGGAGCACCCCAACTTGAGGGTCATGCTCCCCATGGTCGCCGCCCCCGAGGAGATGCGGGCCGCGCGCTCCCTCTTCGAGGCCGAGGCCGCCCGTCGCAAAGTTGCGGTGCCTCCGCTGGGGATGATGCTGGAGACCCCCGCGGCGGCGGCCGCGGTTCAGGCCTTCCGGGGCCTGGCGGACTTCGCCAGCCTCGGCACCAACGACCTCGCCCAGTACGCCCTGGGCGCCGACCGAGAGCTGGAGTGGGAACCGTACCTGGACGAGTTCAGCCCGGGGGTCCTCCGCCTGCTCTCGATGGCCGCCCGGTCCGCGCTCGCCGCCGGCATCGAGTTGGGCGCCTGCGGGGAGATGGCCGGGCGGCCCGAGGGGGCCCTTTTCTTGGCCGGCGTCGGGGTGGCCTCGCTGAGCATGGCGCCCGGCTCCCTGGTCCGCGTCCACGCTGCCCTGGCGCGGGCCGGTGAGGAGGGCTGCCGCCGGGCCGCCGCGCAAGCGCTCGAGGCCGGTGAGGCAGCCACGGCCCGCGCCGCCCTGGCCGCCGCCCTCTCCTGAGTGGCCCCCGCTCGAGCCTCAGGGAGGAGCCGGGAAGTTCGACTCCACCAGGCGCGCGAGCGCAGCCACGGCCTCCTCGGCGTCCTCGCCCAGTGCCGCGATCCGGACCGTGTGGCCGCGGTCGATCCCGAGGGCCGTGATCTGGAGCAGGCTGCGGGCGCTGGCCGTCCTCTGAGGCGCGCGGGTGAGGTCGGCCACGCGGATGTCGGAGGCGAAGTCCGACGCGGCGCGGACGAAGTCGGCGGCCGGGCGCAGGTGCAGGCCGTGCTCGTGGGCGACGACGACCTCGGCCGCGGCCTCGCTGATGGCTCTACCCGCCCTTGCGGGGTGCAACTCCGGGGAAGGCCTCCCGCACTGTTGCCTCCACGGCCCTTCCGCCTCCCCTCATCGCAGGAGCTTGCTCTGGCCGCCCGCCTGCCGGGCGGACTCCGCCACCTCGTCGAGGTCTGATCCCAGGCTCGCCTGGACGGCGGCCGCCACGCCGCCCTCCACGATGGGCCCATCGGCCAGCCTCACCCTCGGCCTCAAGCTGGGGTCGACCTCGTCGAGCGCTGCCTCGGCGGCCATAACGGCGCTGCCGAGGTCCATGAGCACGAGGACGCCGCGGGAGGCCCCCAGCTCCTCCATGGCCCGTCGGATGGCGCAGGGGTCGGTGCCGAGGCGACCATCCCGGGTCCCGCCCACGGCCGCGATCTCGACCTTGCCCTGGGCCACCTGCCCGGCCAGCTCGGCCGCCCCCTCGGCCAGCAGCCGGCTGTGCGACACGAACAGGAGGGAGACGCCGACGCCCCTCACCTGGAGGCCTCCAAGAGCACCTCGACGGGGTGTCTTGTCTCGAGGCCCGTCAGCCGTCCTATGTGCCAACGGCAGCTCTCGCTGTCGCAGGCCACGAGCTGAGCTTGGTGCTGGGCGGCGCGGGCCGCGAGGGGCTCCCCCACGCGGCGCGCGATCTCGTGCTTCTCCGCCTTCAACCCGTAGGTCCCGGCGATCCCGCAGCACTCGACGCCGCTCTCCGCCAGCTGGATCCCCTCCAGCTCGGCGAGGAGCTCGGCGGCGGGCAGGCCGACGCCGTGGGATCGGAGCTGGCAGGGGGGGTGGTAGAGGACCCGTCGGGGAAAGGACCCCCCGATCCGGAGCCCGTCCGACCAGCGCCTCTCGCGCAGGAACTCGAAGAGGTCGTAGACGGCGGCCGAGACCTCGGCCGGGCCGGGCCCTCTCATGCCCAGGACCTCCCGGTACTCGCTCTTGAGCGTGTAGGTGCAGCTCGTGGAGGTGCCCACCACCTTGAGGCCGGCCCGGACGGCGGGCAGGAGCCCCTCGACGTTGCGCTCCGCCATGCGGCGAGCGGTCTCGAAGTCCCCGTTGCTGATGAAGGGCAGCCCGCAGCAACCCTGGTCGGGCAGCTCCACGCGCACTCCCTGACGGGCCAGCACCGCCACCGCCGCCTCTCCCACCCAGGGCTCGTAGTAGTTGGTCGAGCAGGCGTGGAAGTAGGCGACGGTTTCCGTGGCTCGGGCGGGGACTTCGAGGCTCGCGAAGCGTGCCCGGAAGGTCCTCCTGCTGAAGGGGGGCAGCGGGGCGTCGCGGTGGATGCCGAGGACCCGCTCGGCGGCCGCCCTTAGGAGCGGGTTGGCGAGCGCGAGGTTGGCCAGGGGCGCCGTCCTCGACCCCACCTTCCCGATCAGCTCGGAGCTGCTCAGGAGCCGGTCGCGGAGCGGGATCCCGCCCCTTTCCGCGTACATCCGCGCCCGCGCCCGCGTGTTCAACTCGGCGACCTTGACGCCCGAAGGGCAGGCCCGCGTGCAGGCGCCGCAGCCGCTGCAATAATCGACCCAGCGCTCTCGGAGGTCCCCGAGCCGGAAGCGCTGGGCCTGGGGCCCGCAGTACTTGGGCCCCGGGAAGAGGTCGGTCACCGGCATGACCGGGCAGACGGTGTTGCAGGCGTTGCACTTGACGCAGCGGTCGGCCGAGAGGTCGACCTCGTCCAGCTCCCGTCCGGGGCCGGCCGCGTCCGCACGGGCGGGGCTCAAGCCGCCGCCCCCACGCCGGCCAGGTAGCCGGAGGCGCAGGCGATGCCGTCGGCCGACTTCTCGGCCGCCCGGTCGGCGCCCGCTAGCAGCCCCCCGGCGGCGAAGACGCCCTGGAGGGCTGGCCGGCCTCCCTCCAGCGGGTGCAGAGCCCGGTCGACCCGCAGGCCCATGCGCGCGGCCGCCTGCCCCTCCCGGTCGAGGAAGCCTCGCTCGAACCAAGACTCGGACGGCCCGGCGGGGACCTCGACGGGAAGGCCCGCCACCTCCTCCACCACCTCGCCCGAGCTCTTAAGGCGCAACCCTCCGCTGACCAGCCCGCCCGTGGCCAGAACCAGGCGCGTGACCGGCAGGCGCAGCGGGCGCGCGGCCGACTCCACCTCCAGCCAGAGAACCTCTTCGCCCTTCGTCACCAAGCGCGCGCGCGCCCCCACCTGGAGGCGCCCGCCGGCGCGCTCGAGGGCCCCCTGGAGGGCCCGCTGGAGCCTCAGCCCGGGTACCGAAGGGGGCAGCGTGGGGAGCTCGGCGACGGCGGCGCCGAGCGCGGAGCTGAGCTCTCGGACCACCTCTGCGTGCCCATCCAGGCCCAGCACCGCGGGGAAGGCGACCACGTCCATCCCCTCAAGGTCGGGCTTGAGCGCTCTGACCACGTCCCGGCGTAAGGCGGCGTCCTCGAAGCGCCGCGCGAGAGCGAGCCCGTCCAGGTGCCGGGGAAAGCCGGGGACGGCCACACGCGCCACCCTCACGGAGGCGGCGGCGCCGCGGGCCGCCGCCGCGGCCGGCAGCACGGCGGCGAAGAGGTCGGGGTGGAAGTCCCTCAGGAAGTCGAACCCGACGGCCAGGACCCGGGCCCCTGGCCATCGACGCGCCATGGTGCCGGGCACAAGGCAGCTCGGCCGCAAGGTCCCCGCCGCCGTCGCCACCAGGCGGTTCTCTCTCAGCGAACCCTCGAGGCCCAGCCCCAGGGCCATGGCCGCCTCCAGGACCAAGTCGAGCGCGGGCTCGAGGCCTTCCCCACAGACCCCGTAGGGGTGCCCCGGGTGCGCCTTCGAGAGCGCCGCCACGTCGGCCGCCGGGGACTCCACGGGCGCGCCGTCCAGGTAGCCGAGGACGTCCACCGTCCCGGACCGGAAGGGGATCGTCCCGAAGCCCTGGGCGAGGACGAGGGTGCGCGCCCCCCGGCGGGCGGCCGCCAGTCCGGCCACCAGGCCGGCCAGGCCGGCCCCCACCACGAGCACGTCGTAAGGGGCCTCAGCCACCGGGGCCCGGCGCGTGGTCGAGGTCCAAGACCTCCCGGTACACGATCTCGTTGAGGTGGAACTGGCGGGCCTGGTCCTCCCAGAGCACCGGGCGGACGCCCTTGAGCCTCTCCTCCAAAAAGCCTGCCAGCGGGGCCAGGGCCCCCGTCCCCGGGCGCGGGTGGCGAGCCTGCAGGAGGCCCGCTGCCCGCAGGCTGCAGAAGGCCCCCTGGCAGGGCCCCATGCCCAGCCGCAGCCCCCTCAGCATGTCGTCCAGGTGGGGCACGCCCGGGAAGTCCTCGACGAACCGTTCGACCGCCTCCCGCGTGACCAGCTCGCACTCGCAAACCAGGTCGGCGTCGGCCCCGCCCCGTTCCTCCTCGTTGGCCTCGTAGCGCTCCCCCAGCCGGTAGTGCCGGGCCGCCCGGGAGCCCGGCAGGGGCTCCTCGTGGGTACGGCAGGGCGCCGTGAGGCCCAGCTTGCGGCCGGCGAGATCGGCCCCCTGCTCGGCCATCAGCCGGTAAGTGGTGAGCTTGCCCCCGACTATGGACATGAACCCCGCCGCCCCCTCGGGCTCGTGGTCCAGGACCTGGTGCTCGCGGGAGAGCCCGCGGGAGGCGGAGGCGTCCTGGCCGGGGGCGTAGATGGGGCGCGCCCCCGCGTAGGCGCGCAACGCCCTCTGCGTGGCCAGGGCGGGCACCATCTGGGCGCCCTCCCCGAGGATGCCCTGGACCTCATCCCGCCCAATCCTGTAGACGGTGCCGGGAGGCATCGTGCGGGAGGTGGTGCCCGCGATGCAGACGGTGCCGACGGGGACGATGATGTCGCCGTCGCCGGGCATCCGGCAGCGGTTGACGACGCCCCTCACGAGGCGCTCCGCCATGACCACCATGGTCCCCCAGCCGGGGGCCAGGGCGACTTCCACCCCGGCCAGGGCGGCCACCTCCCCCGCCCGGTAGCCGGCCGCGTTGGCGAGAAGGCCCGTCTCGATCCGCTCCCGGCCGCCGCCGGCGAGATCCTCGACCTCGACCGCGACCACGCGGCCCGCCTCCAGTTCGACCCCGGCCAGCCGCGCGTAGAGGCGCAGCCGAGCGCCGTGCTCGACCGCGGAGCGCGCGTTGGCGGCCGCCAGCTCGAAGGGCTGGATGGTGGCGTCTGGGACCAAGAAGACCCTCTCCACCTCGTCCGCCAGAAGCGGCTCCCGGCGGCGCGCCTCCGCCTGGCCCAGCTCCAAGACCTGGATGCCGGCCTCGGCGCAGCCGGAGAGGAAGCGGGGCGGGTAGTCCTCGGGATCGCCGCGGCGCCAGCAGAAGACGCCCCCTGTGTCCTCGACGCAGTGGGCCGCGATCCGGCGCAGGACGTGGTTCTCGGCGATGCACTCGACCGCCGAATGGGGGTCGCGGACGGCGTAGCGGGCCCCGCTGTGGAGAAGGCCGTGGAAGCGGCCCGTAGTGCCGCTGGCGAGATCCCCCTCCTCGATCAGAAGGCAGCGGGCGCCGCGCATGGCGAGGTCCCGCACCAGGCCTGTCCCCGTCACCCCCCCGCCCACGACGACCGCGTCGTAGGAGCCGGCGCTGCCGCTCATCTCGAGGCCAGGACGCGCTCGAGCGTCCTCAGCAAGAGTGCGCTCGAGGTGGCGCCGGGGTCCTGGTGCCCGATGCTCCTCTCACCCAGATAGCTGGCCCGGCCCTTGAGGGCCTTCATGCGGATGGTGGCCTTGCAGCCTCGCTCCGCCGCCTCCGCGGCCGCCGCCACCGCCTCTGGGAGCGTGGCGCCGCGGCGGAAGGCCTTCCCGTAAGCGTCGAGGCCGGGCTGGAGGGCGTCCACCATGGTCTTGTCCCCGGGCTCCGCCTTCCCCCGCCGCCTGACCCCCTCGACGCCCGCCCGCAGGACCTCCTCCAGACGGGCGGCGTCGATGGCCTCCTGGCCCGCGGCGACCTCGCCCATGCGCATGAGGAGCGTCCCGTAGAGGGGACCGGCGGCCCCCCCCACGGTAGAGAGAAGGGCCATGCCCGACTGCTTCAGAAGTGCGCCCGCGTCCTGGCCCGCGCCTCCCGCCAGCACGCGCTCGCGGACCGCCCGCATGCCGCGCTCCATGTTGATCCCGTGGTCGCCGTCGCCGATGGCGGCGTCGAGCTCGGTCAGCGTCGCCGAGCGCTCCTCGACAGCGGAGGCATACATCTCCAGCCAGCCGGCCACCTGGGCGGCGTCGATGGCCTCCCGGGCGCCTACATCCCCCATCGGAGGGCGGGCGTGTGGACGGGGGCGTCCCAGAGCCGGGTCAGCTCATCGTCCAGGCGCAAGAGCGTGATCGAAAAACCAGCCATGTCCAGCGACGTGATGTAGTTTCCCACCAAGACCCGCTCCAGCTTGCACCCAGCCTCGCCGAGGGCCTCGGCCGCGCGCCGCACGACCACGTAGAGCTCGATCAGGGGGGTCGCGCCCATGCCGTTGACGAAGGCGAGGACGGGGTCCCCGCCCGTGAAGGGCAGGTCCTGCAGGACGGGCTGGATGAGCCTGTCGACGATCCGGTCGGCGGGCTCCAGAGCCATGCGCTCGCGGCCCGGCTCGCAGTGGATCCCGATCCCGATCTCCATCTCGGAGTCCCCGATCTCGAAGGTCGGCTTGCCGGCGGCGGGCACCGTGCAAGAGGTAAGGGCCATGCCCATGCTTCGCGCCGCCTCGTTGACCCTGCGGACGGTGTCGGCGACCTCGTCCAGGTTGCCCCCCGCCTCCGCCCTCGCGCCCGCGATCTTTTCCGCCAGGACCGTCGCCCCCACCCCCCGTCGGCCGGCCGTGTAGAGGCTGTCCTGGACGGCCACGTCGTCGTCTACGACGACGCTGCGGACCTCCGCGCCCTCGCCCCTGGCCAGCTCCGCGGCCATCTCGAAGTTCATGACATCGCCCGTGTAGTTCTTGACCACGTGGACGACGCCGGCCCCGCCGTCGGCCCGCTTTGTGCACTCCAGGATCTGGTCGGGCGTGGGGCTGGTGAACACCTCTCCCGGGCAGGCGCCGTCCAGCATTCCCGTGCCCACGAAGCCGGCGTGCATGGGCTCGTGGCCGCTGCCTCCCCCCGAGACGAGGGCGACCTTGCCCCGGGGGGTCCCGGCCCTACGCACAACATAGTTGGGGGCGAGGTGCACCTCGACCAAGCCGGGGTGGGCGGCCGCCAGGCCCTCGAGGCCCTCGGTGACCACGTCCTCAACCCGGTTGATGAGCTTTTTCATTTCCGTCCTTCCTTGCCTTCTGGCCCGAAGCCGGCGCCTACTTGTCGACCCAGTTGCGCGTCCTCTCGACCGCCTTCTTCCAGTTCCGGTAGCCCTCCTCGCGCTGGTGGTCGGGCCAGGCCGGCTTGAAGGTGCGGTCGACCTGCCAATTCTTGCGCAGCTCGTCGAGGTCGCTCCAGAAGCCGACCGCCAGGCCGGCCGCGTAGGAGGCACCCAGGGCGGTGGTCTCGTTGACCGTGGGGCGCACCACCTCGGTGCCCAGGATGTCCGCCTGCAGCTGCATGAGGAAGTCATTGGCGGTGGCGCCGCCGTCGACCTTGAGCGTCTTCAGCTTGATCCCGGAGTCGGCCTCCATGGCCTCGGCGACGTCCTTGCTCTGGTAGCACATCGACTCCAGGGTGGCCCGCACGAGGTGGCGCTTGTCCACGAAGCGGGTGAGGCCCACGATGGCGCCCCGCGCGTACATGTCCCAGTAGGGCGCGAAGAGCCCGCTGAAGGCGGGCACGAAGTAGGCGCCCCCGGAATCTGGCACCTGGGCCGCCAGGGACCCCGTCTCGGCCGCGTCCTTGATGAGGCCCAGGTTGTCCCTCAGCCACTGCACGGCTGCCCCGGTGACCGCGATCGACCCCTCCAGCGCGTAGACGCAGTCGCCCTTCTTGAGGCCGTAGCCGGCCGTGGTCAAAAGCCCGCTCTTGGAGGTTATGGCCTCCTTGCCCGTGTTGAGGAGGAGGAAGTTGCCAGTCCCGTAGGTGTTCTTCGCCTCCCCCACGTTGAAGCAGGTCTGCCCGAAGACGGCCGCCTGCTGGTCTCCCAGCGAGGCGCAGACGGGCACGGCGCCGCCCAGCGGACCGTCCGAGCCCGTCTCGCCGTAGAGGTCCGAGTCGCTCGAAGGCCGGATCTCGGGCAGCATCTGGGCCGGGATGCCCAGCCTCAGGAGTATCTCCGGGTCCCACTCGAGCTTCCGCAAGTCCATGAGCATGGTGCGGGAGGCGTTCGTGTAGTCGGTCACGTGGGCGCCCTTGCCGGGGCCGCCCGTGAGCCACCAGATGAGCCAGGTGTCGATGTTCCCGAAGAGGACCTCCCCCCTCTCGGCGCGCGCCCTCACCCCGTCCACGTGATCCAGGATCCACTTGATCTTGGGCCCCGAGAAGTAGGTCGCCACGACCAGCCCGGTCCGGGACTTGACGGTCTCCTCGAAGCCCTCGTCGATGAGCTCCTGGCAGATCTCGCGGGTGCGCGTGTCCTGCCAGACGACGGCGTTGCAGACCGGCTTCCCGGTGGCCCGGTCCCAGAGCACCGCCGTCTCGCGCTGGTTGGTGATGCCGATGGCGGCGAGGTCGCCCGCCGCAACCCCACCTTTCTGGAGGCAGCCCTTGATGACCCGCCCGGTCTTGTCCCAGATCTCTCCCGCGTCGTGCTCCACCCAGCCCGGCTGGGGGTAGATCTGCTCGTGCTCCAGGTAGTCCGAGGCCACCACCTTCCCGTCGTGGCTGAAGACCATGAACCGGGTCCCGGTCGTGCCTTGGTCGACGGCCGCCGCGTACTTGGCCATGCCTTGCCTCCCTCAGTCGGCCGCCTCGGGCACGCCCCGGGCGACGAGCACGTTCTTGATGAAGAAGTCGTAGGTGAGGATCCCCAGGACGCCGCCGATGAGCGGGCCCACGATCGGGATCCAGAAGTATCCGTTGACCCACCCGTAGTCGCCCGGGAAGGCGGTCGAGCCCCAGCCCTCCACCC
>JBOHUY010000170.1:0-6951 GCA_050735015.1 Candidatus Dormibacterales bacterium
CCGCATGGCTCCGGTCAGGCGCCGGGCGCCTGCGCCTCGTCCCCGGCCGGCGCTGAGCCGGCGTCGAGAACCTGGCTGGTGCCGGCGCCGACGGGGATCTTCTGCGGCTCGGGCTTGCGGGATTCCAGGATGCGGACCTTGAGGACGCCGTCCTCGAAGTCCGCCTTGACCGAGTCCGGGCCGACCTCCCGGCCGACAACGATCTGGCGGTAGAGATTCCCGCTCCTCACCTCGCGCCGCACGTACGCGCCGGTGCCCGTGGTCCGGTCCTCGCGGCGTCGGCCGCTGATCGTGAGGAGGCCGTCGGAGAGGCTGATCTCGACCTCTTCCGGCTTGAAGCCGGGCATGGGGGCGCTGATCAGGTAACCGTCCTCCACCGTCTCGACGTTGACCGCGAGCCGGTAGAACGACGGCTCCTCGGCCGCCTGCCCGGTGGGCGCGCCCGAGACCTCTGAGAAGAGATGGTCCAACGTCCGCTCCATGGCCGCGAACTCCGGGAGCGGGTTCCAAGGGGCCAACATCATGTGTCTTACGTCACCTCCATTGTTACTCGAGCCCCACTGGGGGGCTGGCCTCTCATTACTTACCCACAACGAGGAGGGCGCTAAACGAGCGGCGCCGCAGGGTGCCCGGGCGGGGCCGGGCGCCCTCCGCGGACGTGGCCGCCGGGGCTCTCAGATGCCTTCCACACGGGGCTCGGGCGGCTCCGCTTCGGCCTCCCGGTCCCGGTCCGCCATCTGGCGCAGGTGGACCTCGCCGGGAAGCAGGAACGCCACGCCCAGGGCGAGCGCCACGACGGCGGCCTGCAGCCCGAGCGCCGTGCGGAGCCCGACGGCGTCTGCGACGGCGCCCGTGATCGGGATCCCGATCGCGCCCGTGATGAAGCCGAATCCGAGGACGAGCCCCGAGGCGAGGCCGGCTCGGTAGGCCAGCATCTGCTGGGCCATGAGCAGCATGAGGGGCGCGGTGGAGGCGGCCAGGAGCCCGATGAGGGCACCGGTGACGAAGGCCTCCGGTCCCGGGAAGGCCACGAAGAGCAGGATCGCCGGGACGCTGAGCGCGAGGGCGCCGATGACCACGGCCCGGCGACCGTAACGGTCGGCGAGGCCACCCGAGCCGATCATGCCTGCGGCGCTGGCCAGGACCACCGTCGTCGCCAGAGGACCGTAGAAGGCGGGTCCGTAACCCTGCGAGCGGTACCAGGTGGGGATGAAGGTCTCGAGGGCCAGGACGACCCAACTGCGGGACATCATGACGACGATCACGGCGCCCAGCCGGAGCAGCGGCACCGGCGTATGGTCCCGGGGCCGTGCGCGGAACCGCCGGCCGGGAACGGCGAGGTTCCGCATCTGCCGGAGGAGCCAGGGCCCGATGACGAGACCCGGGACAACCATGAGGGCGGTTCCGCGCACCCCGAAAACCGTGAAGAGGGCGACACCGATGAGAGGACCCATGGCCAGGCCCAACGTCCCCCCCGTCACCCAGACCGACATGCCGGCGTTGCGGTTGGTCACCCCCAGCGAGGCGCTGGCGTTGAGCGCGGCCAGCGGGTGGAAGGCCCCTGACCCGAGGCCGGCAACGGCAGCCAGCAGGACGAGAACCGGGAACGAAGGGGCGAACCCCACCGTTGAGAAGACGAGGGCCGTCCACCCCAGCGCGAGGCCCGTCAGCCGCGACCCGAACCTGTCCGCGGCCAGGCCGAACAGCGGCTGTGAGATGGCCCCCATCCCGCTGTAGGCGAGCGTCACGAGTCCAACCGTCTTGAGGTCGAGGGCGAAGCGGTGGATCAGAAGCGGGTAGAGGACGGGGAGAACGCCCGCGTAGCAGTCCACGGCGAAGTGGCCGACCGTGAGCGTCCGCAACCGGTGGTTCCGGAGGATGTCGGTGGCCACCGCCATAGAAGGGTGAGACTAGCGGCTGGTGGGACCGGCGGGGGCCTCTGGCCCGGCGCTGGTCACGACAGGCGGGCGTACTCCGGGAAGTAGCGCTCGATCTCGGAGAGCTCGAACCTCCGCAGGACGGAGCCGGCCGGTTCTCGCTCGAGCAAGAACTCGAAGGCGGAGCGGACGACGTCCTCAGGCTCGCGGCCGCGGCCGTACCGCTCGAGGTCGCGTGGAGTGACGGTGACCTCGTGCTCGGTCCGCCCCTCCCGGCTTTCGACCGTGACCCGGCAGACCCAGCCGTCCGGCCCCGGGCGGGCCTCGACGTCGATCACGGACGCCGCCCCCCCATCGCGGTCAGGACGGCCTCGACCGAAACCCGACCCTCGGCGGCCACCTCGCCGTCCAGCAGAACCACCGGCACCCGCCACCCGTAGAGATCGAGCAGCAGGGGGTCGGCGTCGACGTCCAGAAGCCGCGGCCGGACGCCCGCCGCCCGCAGGCTGGCAAGCGCCTCTTCGCAGAGGTGGCAGTCGGTCCGGGTCACCAGGTCCACGCGCATCGAGCCAAGCCTAGCTGCCGCCCCCGGGGTGAGGCGTCAGCTCGTCGAAGGAACGCGCAGGGTCTCGCCCGGCTGCACGACCGGCTGCTCCAGGTGGTTGGCCCTCATGATCTCGTCCACCTTCTCGCGGGGATCGGCTTGCGGGTACCGCCTCAGAGCGATGCTCCAAAGGGTGTCCCCGGCCCGGACGCGGACCGTCCCGTATCCGGGGCCGGCGCTGCCGTGGACAGCCTGGGCGAAGAGGAGCGCGGCCAGGAAGAGGGCGGCGGCCCCGAGCACCAGGCGCATGCTCCCCTGCCACCGTCGTCGAGATCGGCGCCTTCCCTCCCCCGCCTCCGCCCGGTGCGGGCTGTACCCGCCCCCTCCGCTTGGGCATGCCCTGCCGGTGGCGTGCACCGAGCTCTTGGAGACCCGGGCCGGATTCCCCGCGACCCGTCTCCACTCCACGGTACCTTCGTACATTTGTTCGCGTCAGCCTACAGCGAACGCGCGTTCGATGTCAAACAGCACCGAACAAAGGTTTGCACTGCGGGCGAGGCGGTGATAGCATGACCGCGCCGGGGCCGTTGGGCTGTCACCGGACCCACCGGCTCAGACCTGACGGAGGAATTCAGCTTGAACGACGAACTTACCGAACGCCAGGCCAAGATCCTCGATTTCATCCGGTACGTGACGCGGGTCCGCAGCTATCCGCCCAGCGTGCGCGAGATAGGCGAGGCTGTCGGGCTCAGCTCCAGCTCCACGGTGCACAACCACCTGAACCAGCTGGAGAGGAGGGGGCTCATCAGGCGCGACCCCAGCAAGTCCCGGACCGTCCAGCTGGTGGAGCCGAGTGGCGTGGAGGAGCGTCGGCGCAATGTCCAGGCCGTCCCCATCGTCGGAAGCGTGGCGGCGGGGACCCCCATCCTGGCCGAACAGAACATCGACGACTACGTCATGCTCTCGCCGGAGGTGGCGCAGGAGGGTTGGTTCTTCCTCCGCGTCCGCGGCGACAGCATGGTCAACGCGGGGATCCTCGACGGCGACCTGGTACTCGTCAAGCCCCAGCAGGAAGCTCCCAACGGGACCATCGTGGTCGCCTTGATCGACGACGAGGCGACGGTCAAGAGATTTGAGAAGGGCCCCACCCAGGTGCGGTTGGTGTCGGAGAACCCCGCCTACCAGCCCATCGTGAGCGATCGGGTGCGCCTGGTCGGGGCAGTGAGGGGGGTCCTCCGCCTCCTCAACTGATGCCGTTCACCGGGGACGGGTCCCGCGAGTGGGCGCCTTGAAGCGGGCGAACCTGTGCGCCGCGTGCCCTGGCGCCCAGCCCCAGGCGCGGGTCCCTTCAGGCACGTACTCGGTCCTTTCCAGGCCCCCCACCTGCCGGAGCGCGGCCAGGACCGACTCCTCCCCGTAGGGGACCAGGAGCTCCACGGCGACGGAGTCCGGACGCGCCGATCGATCAAGTGCATCCAGGAGCGGCTCGAGGCCGGCGCCGGTCGTGGCGGAGATGGCGACCGCGTGGGGTTGGCTTCGCCCCAGGTCCTGCAGGACGCGCAGCCGGGCCGCGGGCCCCAGGAGATCGGCCTTGTTGAGCGCGACGATTGTCGGCTTGTCCTGCGCGCCGAGCTGCCCCAACACCTCGTCGACGGTCCGCGCGTGGTCCGCCGCCACCGGCGAGGAGGCGTCGATGACGCGCAGCACGACGTCCGCATAGGTGACCTCCTCGAGCGTGGCCCGGAACGCAGCGACGAGGTCGGTGGGGAGCTTTTGGATGAACCCCACCGTATCGGTGAGGAGGATCTCCCTCCCGCTCCCCAGCCTCAGCCGGCGTGTGGTCGGGTCGAGGGTCGCGAACAGGCGGTGCTGGGAGAGGATCGAGGACCCAGTGAGGGCGTTGAGGAGGGTCGACTTGCCGGCGTTGGTGTAGCCCACGATGGCCACGGTGAGGAGCTCCGACCGGCGCCGCGCCGCCCGCTGCTGTTCGCGCTGGGCTCGGACCTGGTCGAGCTCTCGGTCCAGGTCGCGCAACCGCCGTCGGATCCGGCGTCGTTCGATTTCGATCTGCTGCTCGCCGGGACCGCCCCGGGCGCCGATGCCCCCCACCTGCCGGTGGTAGTCGTATGCGCCGATGACCCGGGGCAGGAGGTGGTGCAGTTGCGCCGACTCCACCTGGAGCCGCCCCTCGTGGGTCCTGGCATGCCGGGCGAAGATGTCCAGGATGATCTCCGTCCGGTCCACGACCTTGAGCTCCAATTCCCGCTCCAGGTTCCTTTGCTGCCGTGGGCTCAAGTCCTCGTTGCAGACGATGGCGTCCAGCGACAGCTCGACGCGGAGCCGCTTGAGCTCTTGGACCTTGCCGCTCCCGATGAAGTGCGCGGGGTCGACGTCCTCCCGCCGCTGCACGTCCTGCCCCACGACGTCGGCGCCCGCCGTCCGGCAGAGCTCGGCCAGCTCAATCATCTGCTCCACGACGGCGCGCTGCGGAACGCTGGGGAGCTGCACGCCGAACAGGTAGGCGCGCTCGCTGGAGGTGCTTGTCGGGATCAGGGGCCCGCCCTCGGCGGCCGGTGTACCGCGTCGAAGTCGGGTCCTTGGAGTCTCACGAACAAACCTGCGATACCCGCGTGGGCGCTCCCCGAAACCAGCCCGCGTCCCAACGGCGGGGGACCCTTCATGCAGGCTGGGCGGCGTTCCGCAAGTGGGCCAGCACAGCCGGAAGGGGGTCCGGGTCGGCCGGGAACCATCTGATCCGGCGGTCGCGCCTGAGCCAGGTCATCTGCCGCTTCGCGTAGCGCCGGTTGGCCGAGAGCATGGCCGCCGCCATCTCATCCAAGCTCAGCTCGCCGGCGAGATGGCGTACCGCTTCCGCATACCCAATGCCTGTCAGCGCGGGCGCGCCGGCGGGTACCCCCCCGGCGAGGGCATGACGGGTCTCCTCCACCAGCCCGCGATCGATCTGGCTGCGGACGCGCTCTGCGAGCCTCCGGGCGATCTCCTCCTTCGTCGCGACGAGCCCCACCCTGACAACGTGCCAGGCGGGGGCGGCGCGCCCCCGCCGCATCGATAGGGGTGGCCCCGCCGCCTCCAGGACCTCGATGGCCCGGACCAGCCGGACGGGGTTGGAGGGGTCGACCCGGGCTTCGCGGTCGAGGCGGCGGACGATGGCGGCGAGCTCTCGCACCGGTCTCCCTCTCAGCTCCTCGCGCCGCTCCGGACGGGCAGGAACGCCGCCCAATGAATAGCCGTCCAGGAGAGCGTCCACGTAGAGGCCCGTGCCCCCTTCCAGCACGATCGGCCTTCCCGCGGCGGCGATCCGGGCCACGCACGCGGTCGCCAGCGTCGTGTAGCGGTGCACGTCGAAGCCCCTCTCCGGATCCACGACGTCGATCATGTGGAACCGGGCCCGTTCCAGCTGCGCCGGTCCGGGCTTGTTGGTGGCGATCTGGAGGCGGCGGTACACCTGTCTCGAGTCGGCGACGACGACCTCGGCGCCCAGCGCCCCGGCGAGCCGGCTCGCGAATTCGGTTTTCCCCACCCCGGTCGGCCCCAGGACTGCCGTCACGCGCGGCTCTCCATGGTGGCGCACGGGGGCCATGGTCACACATGGGGAAGTGCAGGCTCGGCGCGCATCCGCCACTTGGGGCTATCTTCGGGTCATCGAGCAGCCACAACCCGTCGGCACGGCCTGGATCGACTCCGTGCCCCAGCTCCTTCAGCACGCGGGAGACTCTCCGCTCGGGAGCAGCTGGACGGCCCGGCTGCCCGACGGGAGACTTGGGCTCGCCGTGCGCATCCCGGGCGCCGGGCAGTCCGGGCTCGACCGGGCGCGCCGGCTGGGCGCCATCCACGATCCACGTCTGATCCCTGTCGTGGGGGCGGTGGCCAGGGGCTCGGAGCTGTGGGTGATCTCGGAGCTGGACGGCGGCATCAGCTTGCGCGAGGCCCTTTCCGTGGGTCTGCCGAGCCCCGCGGCGGCCGTGCAGGTTGGCCTCACCATGCTGGCCGGCCTGGCCGTCCTGCACCATTCGGGGGCGACGCACGGGTGTCTCAGCGCGGAGAACGTGCGCGTCCTCCCGGAGGGCGCCGTCCGTCTCTCATGCTTCGGGTTGACCGGCCTGCAAGGTCCCCTCAGCTCTTCTGCCGGGGATATGGCGGCTGACCTCCACGCGGCGGGCGCGATCGTTTGCGGGGCGCTGGGCATCCCGGTCGGCATGGCCCCCGCCTCCCCGCTCACTCCCCTCGAGGCCACCCGGCCGGCCCTGGCGGCGGCGGCGCGGCGCATCGCCTCTCCCGGGTCCGGCAGGGGCGTGCTGACCGCCCTCGGGGCCCACGGGCTCCTCGAGGAGGCGGCCGGCGTGCTGGCCGAGGAGGAGGCCCGGATCAACGGCCAGACCGAGCTGAGCCGCCACGTCGTCGCCTTCCTGAGCGGCACCGCGCCCCCCGAGGCTCCCCCTCCCCCGGCCCCGGTGCCCGTCCCGCCCGTGAGCCAGCCGAGCGTGGCGGCGGTCACCGCCCCCCTCGTGG
>JBOHUY010000171.1:0-10178 GCA_050735015.1 Candidatus Dormibacterales bacterium
GGGCCACCCGACGCCGGCCATCCCCTGGGTCGACGTCGCCACCGGATCCCTCGGGCAGGGTCTCCCGGTCGCGGTCGGGATAGCCCTGGCAGGCCGCTACCTCGACCGTCTCCCGTACCACGTGTGGGCGCTCTGTGGTGACAGCGAGCTGGCCGTGGGCTCCATCTGGGAGGCGCTCGACAAGGCGGGCCACTACAAGCTCGGCAACCTGACCGCGATCTTCGACGTCAACCGGCTCGGTCAGCGGGGCGAGACCGAGTTCGGCTGGCACCTGGACGTCTACCGGCGGCGCGCGGAGGCCTTCGGCTGCCGCCCCCTCGTGGTCGACGGCCACGACGTCGACGAGATCGACGCCGCCCTCGCCGAGGCCCGCCGCGCCCGCGACGTGCCGGTCGTCGTGGTCGCCCGCACGGTCAAGGGGTCCGGCTTCGAGGAGATCGCCGACCGCGAGGGCTGGCACGGCCGCGCCCTCCCGCCCGACATGGCGGAGCGCGCCATCGCCGCGCTGGGCGGCGTCCGCAAGCTGACCGTCGAAGTGGCCCGGCCGGAGCCGCGCTCGCGCCCGCGGCCCTCACCCAAGGCGGCTCCGGTCGAATTGCCGCGCTACGAGCTAGGCGAGAAGGTGGCGACCCGGAAGGCCTTCGGAGACGCCCTGCGGGCGCTCGGCGCCCGGCCCCAGGTCGTCGCCCTGGACGGGGAGGTCAGCAACTCGACGCATTCGGACGAGTTCGCGCGCGCGTACCCGGACCGCTTCTTCGAGATGTTCATCGCCGAGCAGCAGATGGTGGCCGCGGCGGTGGGGCTGAGCGTGCGGGGCTACGTGCCCTTCGCGTCCACGTTCGCGGCTTTCTTCTCCAGGGCCTACGACTTCATCCGGATGGCGGCCATCTCCCGGGCCAACCTGCGCCTGGCCGGGTCGCACGCGGGCGTCGAGATCGGTCAGGACGGCCCCTCCCAGATGGCGCTCGAGGACCTCGCCTCCATGCGCGCGATCCAGGGCTCGACGGTCCTCTACCCGTCGGACGCGAACTCGACCGCCAAGCTCGTCCGCCTCATGGCGGACACGCTCGGCGTCGTCTTCATGCGCACCACGCGGGGGGCCTACCCGGTCCTCTACGGGCCCGACGAGGAGTTCCAGGTGGGGGGCTCCAAGACCGTCAGGCAGAGTTCCCGGGACCAGGTCGCCGTCCTCGCGGCGGGGGTGACCTTGCACAGCGCCCTGGAGGCGGCCGAGAGCCTCGCCCGCAAGGGCGTCGCCGTCCGCGTGGTCGACCTCTACTCGGTCAAGCCCGTCGACGTGGAGGCCCTCCGCGAGGCGGCCCGGGCCACGGGCGGCCGGCTGGTGGTCGTGGAAGACCACTACCCGCAGGGTGGCCTGGGGTCGGCGGTGATGGAGGCCTTGGCCGCCGACGCCGCGCCGCCGCGCGTGGTGCATCTCGCCGTCCAGGGTCTCCCCGGCTCGGGCACTCCGAGCGAGTTGATGCAGGCGGCCGGGATCGCGCCCGAACAGATCGCCGCCGCCGCCGAACGCCTGGCCGGGGAGGGCTAGGAGTTGGCCGCGCGCGCGAGCGACGGGAACCCGCTGGCCGCGCTCAACGCCCGCGGGCAGAGCCTGTGGCTCGACTACCTCCGGCGGCAGCTGGTCACCTCGGGCGCGCTGGCCCGATTCCGGGACGAGGGCGTGAGCGGGATCACCTCCAACCCGACCATCTTCGACAAGGCCATCGAGGGCTCGACCGACTACGACGAGGCCCTCGTGCGCCTGGCGCGCGCGGGGCGCCGGGCGGATCGCGTGATCTGGGACCTGATGGTGGAGGACGTCTCGTCGGCGGCCCGGGTCATGGCCCCCGTGCACGAGCGCACGCGCGGTGGTGACGGCTTCGTCAGCATCGAGGTTTCACCCGATCTGGCCTACGACACCCGCCGGACCGTGGCCATGGCGCGCGCCCTCTGGAAGCGCTGCGACCAGCCCAACGTCATGGTCAAGATCCCGGCCACCCGCGAGGGTCTGCCGGCCATCACCCGGTGCCTGGCGGAGGGCATCAACATCAACGTCACGCTCATCTTCTCGGTCGAGCGACACCGCGAGGTGATCGAGGCCTTCATGTCCGGGCTGGAGGGGCTCCGATCGCGTGGCGGGGAGCTCAGCCGCGTGGCCAGCGTGGCCAGCTTCTTCGTGAGCAGGGTCGACACCAAGGTCGACAAGCTCCTGGAGGCGAGGATCGCCGCCTCCCAGGACCCCGCCCAGGCGGAACGGCTCCGGGGGCTGCTGGGGCGGGCCGGCATCGCCAACTCCAAGATCGCGTACGAGCAGTTTCGGGCCCTCCACGCCGGTCCCCGGTGGGAGGCGCTGGCGCGGGCCGGAGCGAGGGTCCAGCGCTGCCTTTGGGCGAGCACGTCGGTCAAGGACCCACGCTACCCCGACACCATGTACGTGGAGGAGCTGATCGGGCCGGACACCGTGGACACCGTGCCCGAGCAGACCCTGCAGGCGTTTCGCGCCCACGGAGAGGTGCGGCGCAGCCTTGACGAGAACCTGGATTCGGCTCGGCGGGAGCTGGCCGGCCTGGCGGCGGCGGGCGTCGACCTGGACCAGGTCACGCGCGAGCTCGAGGAGGAGGGGGTCAAGGCGTTCGCCAAGTCCTATGAGAGCTTGGGGGCCACGGTCCAGGAGGCGGTGGCGGCCGTCCGCGAGGGCCGCGGCCCGCGCATGTGGGAGAGCCTGGGCCCGCTGCAGCCGGCCGTCTCAGCCACCGTCGAGGCGCTCCAGGCCGAAGACGCGCCCGGGCGCCTGTGGGCGAAGGACGCCTCACTCTGGAGCGCTCGGCCGGACATACGAAAGGAGATCTCGGACCGCCTCGGCTGGCTGGACGTGCCCGAGGCCATGGAGGCGGAATCAGGACGGTTCCGCGAGCTCGCTCGCGCGGGACGCCAGTTCGACGACGTGGTCGTGCTGGGCATGGGCGGATCGAGCCTGTGCCCCGACGTGCTTCGGCACACGTTCGTCCCCCGCAAGGGCCACCCGCGCCTTCACGTGCTGGACACCACGGACCCCGGGACCATCGCCCGGCTCGCCTCCTCCCTGGCGCTCGAGAAGAGCCTGTTCGTGGTCGCGAGCAAGTCCGGCACCACGCTCGAGACCCTCTCCCACTTCCACTTCTTCTGGGCCCGCGTGGCGGCCGGCGCGGGCGCCCGTGCCGGCGGCCACTTCGCGGCCGTCACCGACCCCGGGACCCCGCTCGCGGAGCTGGCTCGTGAGAAGGGCTTCCGGTGGCTCTTCGAGAACCCGCCCGACATCGGTGGGCGCTACTCGGCCCTGTCCTTCTTCGGGCTGGTGCCGGCGGCGCTCATGGGCGTGGACGTGGCCGCGCTCCTGGGGCGCGCGCGTGAGATGGCGCACGCCTGCGGCGCCGGGGTCGCCGTCGAGAAGAGCCCCGGGCCGCGCCTGGGCGCGGCCATGGGAAGGCTGGCCGCGGACGGGCGGGACAAGCTGACCCTGGTCACGAGCCGGAGCGTCAAGACCCTCGGGTACTGGGTGGAGCAGCTCGTCGCGGAGAGCACCGGGAAGCAGGGGAAGGGCATCGTGCCCGTGGAGGGCGAGCCGCTGGGGGCCCCCTCCTCCTACGGCGCCGACCGGCTCTTCGTCCACGCCCACATGGACGGCGACCCGCACGACAGGCGGCTCGAAGCCCTGGAGGCGGCCGGGCAGCCCGTCGTCACGCTCTCCTTGCGGGACCGGCTCGACCTGGGCGCGGAGTTCATGCGGTGGGAGATCGCGGTGGCCGTGGCGGGCTCGTTGATAGGCATCCAGCCCTTCGACCAGCCCAACGTGCAGGAGAGCAAGGACAACACCGACCGGGTGCTGGCCGAGTACGAGCGCCGCGGCGCCATGCCCGCGGTCGCCGAGGTGGGTCCGGACGGGGGCCAGCTGGAGGCCGGCCTGGCCAAGCTCCTGGGCCGCGTCCGGCCCGGCTCGTACTTCTCGGTCATGGCCTACACGGCCCGCTCGGCGGCCTCCGAGCGGGCCATCGGGCAGATCCGGGTCGCCGTGCGCGACGCGCTCGGCGTGGCCACCACGGCCGGGTACGGCCCCCGCTTCCTGCACTCGACCGGCCAGCTGCACAAGGGCGGCCCCGGCAAAGGCGTCTTCCTGCAGGTGGTCCAGGAGGACAGCCGCGAGGAGGTCATCCCGGGCCAGAGCTTCGGGTTCCGCACCTTGAGGGCGGCCCAGGCTTTGGGCGACCTGCAGTCGCTGGAGTCGCGAGAGCTGCCGGTGCTGCGGGTCAACCTCGGCGGCGGCCACACCGCCGGCTGGCGCGCGCTCGCCGCCGCTGTAGAAGGGACGGCTCTCACGAGCCGGAGGAGGTAGGGCCATGGAGATGGGCATGGTCGGGCTGGGCCGGATGAGCGGCAACATGGTCCTGCGGCTGGGCCGCAAGGGGCACCGGATCATCGCCTACGACACCTCGCCGGAGGTGGTCGCATCGTTCGAGGCGCAGGGGGCCACGGGCGCCAGATCGCTGGAGGAGCTGATGGCCGCCTTCGCGGAGCGGCCGCGCGTGGTCTGGGTGATGGTGCCGGCCGGAGACGCGACCAAGGAGGCCATCGCCCACGTGGCGGAGCTGGGCGATCGGGGCGACGTCGTAATCGACGGCGGCAACACCAACTGGAAGCTCGCGCTCGAGGACGCGGACCGGGTCAAGGCGCGGGGCCTGCACTACATGGACGCCGGCACCTCGGGGGGGGTCTGGGGCCTGGAGGAGGGCTACTCGCTCATGGTGGGCGGGGAGGACGCCGTCTACGAGCACTGCCTGCCCCTGCTGCGCGACCTGGCACCCCCCTCGGGGGGCCTGGTCCACACCGGCCCCGAGGGCTCCGGCCACTTCGTCAAGATGGTCCACAACGGCATCGAGTACGGCCTCATGCAGGCCTACGCCGAGGGGTTCGACATCATGAAGAGCTCGGGCCGGTTCCCGGGGCTGGACCTGCACTCGATCGCGGAGGCGTGGCGCGAGGGCAGCGTCGTGAGGTCCTGGCTCTTGGACCTCATCGCCGACGGCCTCGCCCGGGACCCCGAGCTGGCCCAGCTGCGGGGGTTCGTCGAGGACACCGGCGAGGGGCGCTGGACGGTGGAGGCGGCCATCGAGGAGGCGGTCCCGGCCCCGGTCATCACCAACGCGCTCTTCGCGCGGTTTCGCAGCCGCCTGGACGACACCTTCGCCGACAAGATGCTGGCGATGATGCGACACGAGTTCGGGGGCCACGCGGTCCAGGCGGAGCGGGCCGAGAGCAGGTGACCGGGCGGGCGGCGCCGGCCAACCCGCTCGCGGAAGGGCTCCACGACTACCGCCTCGCCGAGCCCTCCCTGATGGTCATCTTCGGCGCTACGGGGGACCTGGCGGCCCGCAAGCTGCTGCCGTCCGTCTACAACCTCGCCTGCCAGCGGCTCCTACCGCCCGGCTTCGCCCTCGTGGGGGTGGCCAAGGACCGCCTCTCCGAGGACCAGTTCCGGGAGCGTGCCTGCCGGGCGGTCCGCGAGCACTCGCGCACGCAGCCGGTCAACGAGCCCGTCCTCCGCGAACTGGCGGGCGCGCTCCGCTACCGGACGCTGGACTTCCAGGACGAGGCCGGCTTCGTGCGGCTGGCGAGGCTTCTGGACGAGGTCGACCGTGAGCGGGAGGTGGGGGGCAACCGACTCTACTACTGCGCCACCCCGCCCTCCACCTTCGAGTCGATCGTGGACGGCCTCCAGGCGGCCCACCTGTCGGAGAAGGGGCGGGGCTGGCGCCGCATCGTGGTGGAAAAGCCGTTCGGGCACGACCTCGCGTCCGCCCGCGTGCTCAACCGCGTCGTGTCACGGGTCTTCAGCGAGGAGCAGGTCTTCCGGATCGACCACTACCTGGGCAAGGAGACGGTCCAGAACATCCTCGCCTTTCGGTTCGCGAACTCGATATTCGAACCGGTCTGGAACAACCATTACGTGGACTCGGTCCAGATCACCGTCGCCGAGGACCTCGGCGTGGAGGGGCGGGGCGCCTACTACGATGGCGCCGGGGCGCTGCGAGACATCGTCCAGAACCACCTCCTCCAGCTCCTCGCCCTGGTCGCGATGGAGCCCCCGGCGGCCTTCGATCACGTCGCCCTCCGCGACGAGAAGATCAAGGTCCTACGGGCGGTGGAAGCTCTCAAGGGGGCGGCCGTGGACCGCCTGACCGTGCGGGGACAGTACGCCGCCGGGATGGTGGAGGGGCGGCCGGTGGCGGGCTACCGGGAGGAGCCGGCCGTGAAGCCCCGGTCCCAGACCGAGACCTACGTCGCCCTCCGGCTCTCGATCGGGAGCTGGCGCTGGGCCGGCGTGCCCTTCTACCTGAGGACGGGCAAGCGTATGCCCACGCGCGTGACCGAGATCCGGGTCCAGTTCAAGCGACCGCCCCATCTCACCTTCGGCGCGGACGCCACCAGGGAGCTGGAGCCGAACTCGATCGTCCTGCGCATCCAGCCCGAGGAGGGCATCTCGCTGAGGTTCGGGGCCAAGGTGCCCACCCCAGGGATGCGGATCAGGAGTGTGAACATGGACTTCCTCTACATGTCCTCCTTCATCCTCGACGCCCCTGACGCCTACGAGAGGCTCCTGGTCGAGTGCATGCTGGGAGATCCGACGCACTTCATCCGGGCCGACGAGGTGGAGGCGGCCTGGCGTCTCATCGATCCCATCGAGGAGCGGTGGGCGAGGGGCAGGCCCCGGCTGGCTCCTTACGAGGCGGGGAGCTGGGGACCCGAGGCGGCGGCCAGGCTGTTGACGAGAGAGGAACGGGAGTGGCACCGCATCTGACCACGCTCGCGAAGGAGCGGATCCGCACCAGGCGGTGGTCGGGGGGCGGGGTGGGCCTGGACGAGGTCGCCGAGCGGATGGCCCGCATGCGTGCTCAGCTCGCCCACGATGAGGCCGAGGAGCCGGGCCGCCCCCACACCCGGGGCGCGGTCATGAACATGCTCGTCTGCGGGGACTCGAGGCTCGCCGCCGAGGCGGCGGCGCGGGCGGCGAAGGCGCTCGCCCTCCATCATCCGTCGCGGACCGTCGTGGTCGTCGGGGAATCAGCTCGGCGGGAGGCCATGGACGCCGAGGTCGAGATCGAGTGGCACCTGCTCATGGGTAGCCCCCAGGTCGCCTACGAGCAGGTCGTGCTGAGGGTGCCCCTCGCGGCACTGGAGGGCCTGCCGGCGATGGTGGCCCCGCTCCTGCTGGGCGACGTGCCGACGTACCTTTGGTGGACGGGCGCCCGCGGCGTGGACCGCCGGGCCCTGAGCGCCGCGCCCGCCTGCCAGGCATGGATCGTGGACTCGGCCACGTTCATGCCCCCCGGCCCCGCCATCGTGGAGCTCGCCCGACTGGCTGGGGCGGCCACCCTCGGGCTTGGGGACCTTCACTGGGCTCGGAGCGGGCCCTGGCGCGAGGCGCTCGCGCAGGCCTTCAACGCGCCCACGCGCCGCCCTCTTCTGGGCGCGGTCACGGAGGTGGCGATCCGTCACGGCCGCGGAAGCGGGGGCCTGGCCGCGGCGCTGCTCCTCGCCGGCTGGCTGGCCGCGAGGCTGCGCTGGAGGCTCTTGCGGCCAGGCACCTTCGGCGGCGAAGAGGTGGAGGCTCGGTTCCAGGGCCCCGGGGGCCGCGAGGTGAGGGTGACCGCCGGCCGGGGGGGAACAGCCGGCCATGAGCCCGCTGCTCTGGAGGCGGTCAGCGTGGTCTCCTCCTGGCGCGGCCGCCGGGGCGCCGTCGAGCTCTCCTCGAGGGGAGGGGGAGGCGGTGCCATCGTGGTGGAGTCGACGGGGCCGGGTGAAGCCCTCCGGTACGCGCTCCCCGTCGGGAGCCACGACGAGGCCGACCTTCTCTGCAACCTCATCCCGGAGCTCACCGACGACCGCGTCTACTCGCAGTCGCTGCGAGCCGCCGCCCAGCTGGTGGCGTCCGGGTGAGGATCCTGGCCGGGCCCGAAGCGGTCGCGGCCGCGGCCGCCGACGCCATCGTGGCGGCCTTCTCGGAGGGGGCCAGGACGCTGGCCCTGGCCGGCGGTAGCACGCCGCGTCGCTGCTACCAGCTTCTGGGCGAGAGGCGCATCGCGTGGGGGCGCGTCACGATCCTCTTCGGCGACGAGCGATGCCTTCCCCCCGACCATCCCGAGAGCAACTACAGGATGGCGCGCGAGTCGCTGCTGGGCCGGGTGAGCCCGGCCACCGTCCACCGCATCCCTGCCGAGCTGGGGCCCGCCGAGGGCGCCAGGCTTTACGATCCCGTCGTGTCCGGGCTGCGGCCGTTAGACCTGGTCATCCTGGGGGTAGGCCCGGACGGTCACTGCGCCTCGCTCTTCCCGGGCGCGGGCGCCCTCGCCGCGACAGGCTCGGCGGTCGCCGTGCACGACGCCCCCAAGCCACCGCCCGGACGTGTCAGCCTGACCTTGGAAGCGCTGAGGGAGGCGCGGCGCGTGATCTTCCTGGCCACGGGCGCCGAGAAGGCGGAGGCGGTGGCGCGGGCGGCCCGCGCCGAGGTGCCGGCGGGCTTGATCCCGGGCGCGCAATGGCTGGTCGACCAGGACGCCGGGAGACTTGCTTGACGGCTCCGCGGGGGGTGTTGGTCGTCCCCTCCATCCTCTCCGCCGACCTCACCCGCCTGGGCGACCAGGTCAAAGAGGCGGAGGCGGCCGGCGCCGACCGCATCCAGGTCGACGTCATGGACGGCCACTTCGTCCCCAACCTGACGTTCGGGCCCCTCGTGGTGGAGGCCGTCTGCCGGGTCACCTCGCTGCCGGTCGAAGCCCACCTCATGGTGGAAGGGCCGGAGCGGTGGGGGGCCGAGTTCGCTCGCGCGGGGGCGGCCACCGTCCAGGTGCAGGTGGAGTCGACGCACTCGCTGCACCGCGCTGTGGATGCGATCCTGGCGGAGGGTGCGCGCGCCGCCGTCGTGATAAGTCCGGCGACCCCCGTCGAGTCTCTCCGGGAGATCCTCCCCTACGTCACCCAGGTCAACGTCATGACAGTCGAGCCCGGCTTCGGGGGGCAGGCGTTCATACCCTCGAGCCCTGATAAGATCGCCCGCGTTCGCCGCCTGGCGCCAGACATCGAGATCGAGGTCGACGGTGGCATCGACGCCGAGACGGCGAGGCTCGCCCTGCGGGCGGGGGCCACCGCGCTCGTCGCGGGCACCTCCGTGTTCGGACACCCCGGCGGCGTCGCGGCCGGCATCAAGGCGCTCCGTGCCGCGGCCGGCTGACCGGGAGGCGATGAAGGCGGCGGCCGCCGCCCGCGCTCTGGAACTGGTGAGGCCGGGCATGGTGGTGGGGCTGGGCACGGGGAGCACGGCGGCCCTGTTCTTGCGGGGGCTGGGCGCGATGGTCCGGGACGGCCTGGACGTGTGCGGGGTGCCGACCTCGCGCGAGGCCGAGCGCCTGGCAAGAGAGTGCGGCATCCCGCTCCTGGAGGACCTGGCGGGCCGCATCGATCTCGACGTCGACGGGGCCGACGAGATCGACCCCGAGCTGAACCTGGTCAAGGGCGGGGGAGGCGCCCACCTGAGGGAGAAGCTGGTCGCGGAGTCGGCGGACCGGTTCGTCGTCATCGCCGACGAGACCAAGCTGGTGGGAAGCCTCGGCGCCACCGTTCCCGTCCCGGTCGAGGTGGTGCCCTTCCTCTGGCGCCGGACGGCGGCCCGGCTGGAAGAGATGGGGCTCGCCTGGAGCCTGAGGGGGGGCGAGGGGGCAGCCTTCGAGACCGACAACGGGAACCTGGTCCTGGAGCTGGCGGTGCCGGGCGGGATCCCGGACCCGGCAGCGCTGGGCGCCCGCCTCAAGGCCGTGACCGGGGTCGTCGAGCACGGTATCTTCGCGCACTTGGCGGTCGCCTGCCTGGTCGGCGAAGCCGCCGGGGTGAGGGTGCTGGGCCAACTAGACTAGCCTCCGGCAGGGGAGCGGTCGCCTAGTCCGGCCGAGGGCGCGGCACTGGAAATGCCGTAGGCGGGCAACTGCCTCGAGGGTTCAAATCCCTCCCGCTCCGCCAGTTTTCGAAATCGGGCCTGACGACGCCTGCGGCCGCGTCCTCGGCGTCCTTCGCCCGAGCCGATTCGGCCCCTTTCAAGATCAAATCGAAGGGCTCGTGGAGCTCCACGGCCAACCGTTCGTCCTTCCATGAGG
>JBOHUY010000172.1:0-2566 GCA_050735015.1 Candidatus Dormibacterales bacterium
GCTCAGGGCGGCCCCAGAGGTCCTCAGGCGGCCGCGAGCCGTCCCCACGAGCCCGGAGGGCGTGGCGCCCCCCGACGGCCCGGCACCCGGCTTTTGGACGCCGCCTGGGATCGGCTCCTCCCCGTCGGTCAGACGCTCAGCGAGTCGAGCGAGATGGGCTCCTCCTCCACATACCGGGCGGCCTGCTCGCGCGCCTTCTTGTAGTAGTCGAGGCCGGTCCCGGCCGGGATCAGCTTGCCGATGATGACGTTCTCCTTGAGCCGCGCAGCCTGTCCACCTTGCCCGAGATGGCGGCCTCGGTGAGGACCCTGGTCGTCTCCTGGAAGGAGGCCGCCGAGAGCCACGAGGTGGTGTTGAGGGCGGCCTTGATGAGGCCCAGGAGCACGGTCTGGGCGGTGGCCGGTTCGCCGCCCTCGGCGAGGGCGCGCCGGTTGGCCTCCTCGTACTCCCACTGGGAGACGATCTCCCCGGGCAGAAGGTCGGTGTCGCCGGCGTTGTCGATGCGGACCTTCCTCATCATCTGCCGGACGATGACCTCGATGTGCTTGTCGTTGATGTCGACGCCCTGGGAGCGGTAGACCTTCTGGACCTCGTCGACCAGGAAGGTCTGGACGGCCTCCTTGCCCAGGATGTGGAGCAGCTCCTGGGGGCTGATGGAGCCCTCGGTGATCTGCTGGCCGGCCTTGAGGGTGACGACCACCCCGTCCCGCCTCTCGAGCTCGGGGCGGATGCGGGCGTTGTGGGGGATGGGGTACTCCCGGCTCTCCTCGTCCACCGTACGCACCGTGATCTCCTTCTTGGAGACCGCGGCTTTGCCCGCGTGCCGGGTGCGGATGGGGGCCTCTCGCTCGGGGTGGCGGGCCAGCTCCTGGCCCTCCATGACCTCGTCCCCGTCCTTGACCAGCACCTCCATCTTGGCCTCCAGCGGGTAGGAGACCTCGAACTCCTCGCGTGAGGTGACTTTGACCTTGCGGGCCTGCTCGGTGCGGGCGATCTCGAGCTCACCGTCGATCTCGGAGATGATGGCCTTGCCCTTGGGGA
Organism: Candidatus Dormibacterales bacterium; assembly: GCA_050735015.1. Classification (GTDB taxonomy): domain Bacteria; phylum Chloroflexota; class Dormibacteria; order Dormibacterales; family Dormibacteraceae; genus JBOHUX01. The sequence goes on from JBOHUY010000172.1 coordinate 1,042, forward strand.
TGCGGGCCTCGAAGAGCTCTTCCACGCGGGGCAGGCCCTGGGTGATGTCGAGCCCGGCCACACCGCCGGTGTGGAAGGTCCGCATGGTCAGCTGGGTGCCCGGCTCCCCGATCGACTGGGCGGCGATGACGCCCACCGCCTCCCCGATCTCGACCAGCTTGTCGGTGGCCAGGTTGCGCCCGTAGCAGTTCCGGCAGACGCCCTCGCGGGCCTCGCAGGTGAGCACGGAGCGGACCCTGACGGCGGGGAGCTCGAGCTCCACGATGCGCGCCGCGACGGCGTCCGGGATGACCTCGCCGGCGTGCGCCAGCACCTCACCCTCGACCGTCACCACGTCCTCCGAGGCGATGCGGCCGCCGATCTTGTCCTGGAGGGGCTCGGCGTGGGCGCGCTCGCGCGTGATGCCCCGGATCCAGATCCCGTTCTGGGTGCCGCAGTCCTCCTCCCGCACGATCACGTCCTGGGCCACGTCCACCAGGCGCCGGGTCAGATACCCGGAGTCGGCCGTCCGGAGCGCGGTGTCGGCCAGGCCCTTGCGGGCGCCGTGCGTGGAGATGAAGTACTCGAGCACGGTCAGGCCCTCGGTGAAGTTGGCCTTGATGGGGAGGTCGATGATGCGCCCCGTGGGGTCGGCCATGAGCCCGCGCATGCCCGCCAGCTGGCGGACCTGCTGGATGTTCCCGCGCGCCCCCGAGCCCATCATCATCCAGACCGGGCTGAACTTGTCGAAGGCCTGCTCTGTGGCCTGGGCCACGTCCTCGGTGGCCCGCCCCCAGAGCTCGATGACCTTCCTGTAGCGCTCGTCGTCGGTCATCACGCCCCGGCGGTACATCTTCTCCACCTCGTTGACGTCCGCCTCCGTGCGGGCGAGGATGTCGGCCTTCTCGTGCGGGTGCGGGATGTCGAGCGCGGAGATGGTGATGCCGGCCTTGGTCGCGTACTCGAACCCGATCCTCTTGAGCTCGTTGACGACGGAGGCCGTGACCTCGTTGCCGTAGAGCCTGAAGATCCTGGAGGCCAGCGCCCGGAGTGCCTTGCGGTCGAAGAGGGCGTTCTGGAAGCGCAGCGGCTCGCCCCCGTCGAGCGGCTCGGCCTCCAGCGGCAGGACCTGATTGAAGACGACGCGGCCGGGCGTGGTCACGATCTTCTCGCCCCCGATGCGGACCCGGACCCATTCCTGGAGCCCGACGGCCTCCGCCTGGTGGGCGAGCAGGACCTCGTCCTGCGAGCTGAACGAGTGCAGCTTCGCCTTGGGGTCGGGCTGCTCGGTGCGCACGGCCGTGAGCCAGTAGCAGCCCAGGACGATGTCCTGGGTGGGCGCCACCACGGGGTGCCCGTCGGCCGGGCTGAGGATGTTCTGCGAACTCATCATGAGGTTCTTAGCCTCGGCCACGGCGCCCGAGAATAGGGGCACGTGGACGGCCATCTGGTCCCCGTCGAAGTCGGCGTTGAAGGCCGCGCAGACGAGCGGGTGGATCTGGATGGCGGAGCCCTCCACCAGCACCGGCATGAAGGCCTGGATGCC
>JBOHUY010000173.1:0-5195 GCA_050735015.1 Candidatus Dormibacterales bacterium
CCTCAACACGCTGCAGGGCTACACCAAGATCGTCGACCGGCGCAAGCAGGACGCCTACAGGCGCTACCAGGAGTTCTTGGAGGAGGCCGAGAGGGAGGGCCAAACGGAGGCCAAGAGATAGGCCAAGAGATAGGCCAAGAGATGGGCCAAGTGATGGGTCAGGAGAGGGTCCAGGAGATGGGCAGGAGGCAGGCCTGAGCCCCCCGGGGCGGTCGGCTTCCGGATAGGCTACCGGGGCACCATGGAAGCGGCGGCCGAACGCCCCCACCGCTCGCGGCTGACGGTCGCGCTGGCCGCGGTCGCCCCCTTCCTCGCGCTGGCCGCCGCCAAGGTGGCCGTGCATCTCGCCACCAACGGGGCCTACGGCTTCCACCGCGACGCCCTCTACTACCTGGCCTCGGCTCGCCACCTGGCCCTCGGCTACGTGGACTACCCCCCCATCACCCCCCTTCTCGCCCGCCTCAGCCTCGCCCTCTTCGGCGCCTCGGCCTGGGGCCTGCGCCTCTGGCCGACCCTGGCCGGGACCGCCACCTTGCTGCTCTCGGTCCTCCTGGCCAGAGAGCTCGGAGGAGGACGCCAGGCCCAGGTCCTGACCGGCCTCGCCATGCTCGCCTCCCCGCTCTTCCTGGGCAGCAACTGGCTCTTCCAGACGGTCACCTTCGACCAGCTCGCGTGGACCGTCTGCTTCCTCGTGCTGGCCCGCCTGGCCCAAGGCGGCGGCGGGCCCCTGTGGCTGGCCCTGGGGGCGGCGCTCGGAATCGGCATCGAGACCAAGTACACGATCTTGGCCCTGGCGCTCGGCATCGCCGTCGCGGCGATGGCGTCGGCGCGGCTGCGGACGGACCTGAGGACGCCCTGGCCCTGGCTGGGCGCGCTGGCCGCCCTCGTCATCTGGGCGCCCAACCTCGTATGGCAGATGCAGCACGGTTGGCCCTCCCTCGCCTACGTGTTCAACCACCGAGCAGCCCAGTCGACGGACTTCTCGGTCTCGAAGTTCCTGTCCGACCAGATCGCCATCGTCGGGCCGGCCGCCATCCCCTTCTGGCTCCTGGGGTGGTTCGGCCTCATGAGGCAGGGCGCCCGGCGCCCGGTCGGGGTCGCCGCCCTGGTCGCCTTCGTGATCTTCGCGCTGAGCGGGAAGGGCTACTACGCGGGTCCCGTCTACCCGCCCCTCCTGGCCGCCGCCGCCGTGACGCTCTGCGAGCTGACAGCGCGCCGGCTCCGGGGCCTGCGCGTCGCCGCCGCCGCCGTCCTCCTCGTGGAAGGCGCCGTCCTGCTTCCGCTGGCCCTGCCGGTGGTGCCTGAGCGGGTCATGGTCCACACTTTCCTGGCCGGCGCCCGGACGGACTTCGCCGACACCGTGGGGTGGCCCGACCTCGCCCACCAAGTCGCCTCCGTCTACGACGGCCTGGGAGCGGAGCGCCCTCGCGGCGCCGCCATCCTGGCCTCCAACTATGGCGAGGCGGGCGCCATCGACCTCTACGGGCCCGCCCTGGGCCTGCCCCCCGCGCTCAGCCCCGAGCTCTCCTATTACTACTGGAAGCCCGCCCACGTGGCGGCGACGACCTACGTCGTGGTGGGTCTGCCCGCGGCCCAGCTGCGCGGGCTTTTCGCGAGCGTCAAGAAGGCCGGCGTCGTCACCAACTCGTTCGGCCTCCACAACCCCGAGTGGGGGGCCGAGATCTTCGTCTGCCGGGACCCCGTCATCCCCATCGATCGCGCCTGGCCCACGCTCAAGAACCTCTCCTGAGGGGAGCTGAACGCCAGGACGCCTTGCCCCAGGGCGGAGCCCTCCAGACGCCCCGGCACCACGCTCACCGCCCCTCGCGGGGCCCGGCCCAAGACACCTCCCTCTCGGCACCGGGCAGAGGCCGGCGCGGGGGTCAGGCGGGGGCCTGCCGGGCCGCCTCCCGGCGCTGGTCGCCCGGACGGGGCTGCCAGATGGAGACCGCCTCCTTGAGGTGCCTGAGCGAGCCCTGCACCTCGCCCCGGGACTCCAAAAGCTCGGCGTACGCTCGATGGCACTCGGCCAGCCGCTGGCGGGCGTCCAGCCGCTCAAGCCGGTTGAGCGCGGCCTGGAACTGGTCGTCGGCCCGCCCGTGCTCCCCACGCAGGGCCGCCACTCCCGCCAGCCGCTGGTGGGCCAGGGCGGCGGTCATCTCCTCCTTCGTCTCGTCGGCCTGAACCAGCGCCTGGGAGTACTGGCGCTCCGCCTCGTCGAGGTCCCCCCGCGCCTGGCCCAGCTCCCCGAGGCTGAGCAGGAGGTGGGCGACGCCCTGCACGGCCCCCAGCTCCTCAGCCAGGTCCCGCGAGCGCCGGAGGTGGGTCTCGGCGCCCTGGGCGTCCCCCAGCCTCATGAGAGCCAGGCCGAGGTTGTTCTCGGCCCGGATCAGTGCCACGCGATCGTCGCCCAGCTGGTTGAGCGCGACCGCCTTGTGGGAGTGGATGGCGGCGCGCTGGTAATCGCCCAGCTCCTGGTAGGCGAGGTTGAGGTTGTCGTGCAGCCTGGCCAGGGCCTTGGGGTCTCTGAGGTCGCCCCAGCCGCGGATGGCCTCCTCACACGCCTTGACCGCCTTCTCCCACTCGTGGTGCGCGATGAGGATGGTGGCCAGGTGCATGAGCACCCTCAGCTCGGTCGGCCGCGGGACGGGTTCCAGGTCCCGGCAGAGGCGCAGAGCCTGGGTGGCCGCCTCCAGGGCGGCCGGGTCCTCCGCCGCGTGGCGCGCCATCGCCTCCCAGTCCAGGCACTCCGCCACCATCCAGAGGTCTTTCAGGTCCTCGAAGAGATGGCGGGCGTCCTCCAGGTCCTCCAGGCCGGCGTCGCTCTGCCAGCGCCGGCTCCGCGACTGCCCCAGCCAGAACTTCGCGAGCGCGATCGTGCGCCGGTCGCGCACCCGGCTCAGCACCTGCCCGGCCAGGTCGATCGCCTCGTCGTACCTCTCGAAGGAGACGAGGCGCTCCAGCTCGTCGAGGTCCCGCTGGACGGGGGCCACGCCCAGGACGGCGTCGGCCATCTCGGGGTCGAGAAAGTAGTCGAGGGGCCGGCCCGTGCGGCGCGCGATCAGCTCCAGCGTGGGCAGGCTCGGCCGGCTCTTGCCCGTCTCGATCAGGTGGATGGCCGTCCGAGAGACCTCTCCCGCCGCCACCTGCGCGAGCGAGAGCCCGGCCTCCGCCCGCGCCCGGCGTACCGACCCGGGGCGGACGGGAAGGCCGGGCAACCTGGTGCGCCGCCCTCGCCGCGTGGATTCGCTTGTCTGCGTCATGCGCGCAGTTTACGAGGCACGGCAGAGGGCGGCAAGTTCCTGCCTTAGTAAGGCGGCGGCCACGCGTCGGCAAAGGCCGGCACGGCGAAGAGGATGGCGGCGCCTGCCGCCAGGATGAAGGAGACGACGAATCGACGCATCGAGAGCACCTCCCGTTCGCCGCCCGCTGAGAGCGGACGGATCCGAGAAGGTGCTTAACGGTTACTCCCCGTATTTGTCAATCTTTGCCTGAGCCCGGGGCCCCGGCTTCCCCGGGTTGCGGGCACTCGGGGCGCGGTCGAGCCAGGACCCTGACTTGATGCCCCACCCGCGCCAGGAGCAACTCGGCCCCGCACAAAGTGCAGGTCGCCTTCGCGGTCAGGAGGCTGGCGTCGCCGCGCATGCGGTGTCCGGCCAGTTCCGCACGATCCCTCTCCTGCCGGAAGACGCCGGCCAGGTCCTGACTGTCCCGGGGGGCGGACGACACGAGGGCCACGTTCCTTCGGTGAGCCACTGGGGATCCCGTCCAAGCTTAACGGTCTAGCGCAAGTATATATTGTCACCCGCGGGGAACGGCGCTCAGCGCGCACGGGGCGGGAGCTCCCTCATGTTTCGGGTCAGAGCCCCGGTCCCTCGCGGCGGCCGACACCGCGCGGGCGGGGCTGGCGGGGGGACCCTGGGCGCGCGCCGGCCCCCGCGCGAAGGGCGGTGACACTCAGCCACGCGGTGGCGCCCGGCGCCACGGTGGCTCAGGCCGGGGGCCAGGCTCCGATCGGACGCCCGATCTCCCACTCGTGGCCGGAGGGATCGAGGATGCGGCCGAGCCGCCATCCATGCTCGTCTCGGACGGGGGAGACCTGGGTGGCGCCCGCCCCCAGGGCCCTGCTCAGGACCGCGCCGGGATCGTCGACGAGGAGCAGGGTCCGGCTCGTGGCGCCTCCGATCGCAAGCGGGCTGAAACGCCGGTTGTCCGGGCCCGCCGAGGCGATCCAGAAGGCGGCCTCGCCGACGGCCAGCTGGGCGACGATGTCCTCCCCCTCGCCGACGCGATGGGCGACCACCGCCCCGAAGGCCGCCTCGTAGAAGGCGAGGGCCTGGGAAGGACGCTCGACCCAGAGCTCGGGCTGGATGCCTGCCATCGCGGTCCGGAGTCTATGCGGTCCGCCGGACGCGGTCTCTGGGCGGGATACGATGCGAGCTTGAGGGGGCCGCGGGACCGTGTCCGCGTCGCCGCCAATTAGTGCACGGATGGGAAGGAGAGCGAGTTGAGCGGGACCGACGCAGTCGCGATCAAGGTCAGCCCGGACAGCTATGAGCAGTTTCGGATCGCTCAGGGCTACCGGGTCGGCGACCTCCTTTTTATCTCCGGCCAGACGGCCATCGACGAGCGGGGCGAGGTGGTCGGGAAAGGTGATTTCGATGCCCAGGCCGAGCAGGTCTTTCGCAACCTCGACCGTGTCCTGAGGGCGGGCGGCTCATCGCTGGCGAAGGTGGTCAAGGTCAACATCTACCTGACCGACATGGGGCGCTTCCCCCAGATCGTCGAGCTTCGCGGACGGCACTTCAGCAAACCGTACCCGGCCGACACCATCGTGGAGGTGCGCGCCCTCGCGCTCCCCGACCTCATGATCGAGATCGAGGCCATCGCCCTCGTGGAAGGGTCCGTGAGGGGCTGACCGGAGCGGGGGGCAAGGCCGCGGAAATCTCTTTCCCGGCGGCGAACGTGCTCCCGTGAGGTCGCTTGGGGCGCGCGCCCCGGCGGCGGACGGCGTCTTCGCGTGCGCCCCTTTAGAGCTGCGGCGCGGGGACCTCCACAAGAATATGCGCCAGGCTATCAATCCATACAGAAAATCGCCGTTGAATTATCAAGATGGCGGTTTCAAGTGGTGAGCGCAACGTCTGTAAGAATCCGGAACACCGGAATTTGGAGGACGTTGATGCGAGGCCACATGA
>JBOHUY010000174.1:0-6388 GCA_050735015.1 Candidatus Dormibacterales bacterium
GGCTCCTGCTTTTCAGCTTCCCGCTGCACCGCCCGGGCCACCCCGAGCTGGGGCCCAGGATCTCCCACTGGCCGCGGATCGCTTGCCCTCTTCTCCTCCTCTCGGGAGCGCGCGACCCCTTCGCCTCTGCGGAGCTCCTGCGCGAGGCCTCGCACCTGGTGCCCGGGGCGCGCCTCGTCCTCTACCCGGGCACCGGGCACCAGCTCGGGGAGTACCTTGAAGATGCGCTCGAGGAGGCCGCCGCGTTCGTGCGCGGGCTCGCCTCGGGCTTGTGACTGTGGACTGGGCTCGTCTTCGCGATCAGAGCATGGTGGGCCTGGCGGGCCTGGTGTTCGCCGGGGCCTTCATCTGGCTGATCGGGCACGTGATCGGCATCGTCCTGCTGATCGCGATCGCGGTCGTGCTCGCCCTCGCCCTGGAGCCGGTCATGGTCCGCATGGAGCGCTTCATGCCCCGCCTGGCGGCGGCGCTGTCCGTGTACGTGGTCTTCCTGGGCGCCCTGGCCCTGATCGCCCTCCTGCTCGGGCCGCCGCTCACCACCCAGGCCTCGCAGCTGGCCCAGCACGTGCCCGAGTACGCGCGGCGCGTGGACTCCTTCCTCAACGCGAAGATCTCCCCTTACGGGGTGGTCATCCCACCCCTGGCGGGGGGCGGTGGCCTTCTGAGCCACCTCGGCGTGGGGTCGTCGAGCGGCGTCCAGTCGCTCGCGGTGGAGGCCTTCCAGATCGCCTCTCGCCTGGCGGACACGGTCGCCGGCGCCGTCGTGACGCTGGTGCTCGCCTTCTATTTCATGGTCGACGGGCGCCGCATGCGGGCCGGGTTCGCGAGGCTCTTCCCCAAGAGCCAGCAGCCCCGCATCCGCCTGGTCGAGGAGACCATCAGCCAGGTGCTGGGCGCCTACATCAGGAGCCAGCTCATCATGGCCGCCCTCATGGGCGCCTCGGCCGGGATCGGGTGCTGGATCTTGGGCGTCAAGTACCCGGCCGTGATCGGGGTGCTGGCATTCTTCGCCGAGCTGGTGCCGATGATCGGGCCTTTCCTGGCCGCCATCCCGGCCATGCTGATCGCGGTCTTCCACTCCTTCGGGCTGATGGTCGAGGTGACGTTCTTCTTCCTCGGCATGCAGACCCTCGAGAACAACGTCGTCCGGCCCCGCATTACGGGGCCGATGGTCGGCCTCCACCCCGTCGAGGCCCTGCTCGCCCTGGTCGTGGGTGCGGCCACGGCGGGCTTTTGGGGGGCGCTCTTCGCGGTTCCCGCCGTGGGCATCGCGGTCGTCCTCATCACGGTGGCCTGGAAGAGCTGGCGGGGCGAGCCGATCGCGTTCGAGCGCCGGGGCATGAAGCTGAGGCTGCCCGACCGGGGCGGGGGTCCCGGCCCCACGCGGGCCGCCTGAGCGTCAGAGAACCCCGAGGTAGCGCTCCCGCTCCCACTCGCTGACCTGGACCCGGTACTCGTCCCATTCCTCGCGCTTGGCCTCCTGGAAGCGCTCGAAGATGTGGTCCCCCAGCGCCTCGCGGACGACGTCGTCGCGGGACATCTCCGCGATCGCCTCCCACAAGGAGCCGGGCAGGACCTCGAGGCTGCGCTGGGCGCGGTCGCCGGGGTCCAGGTGGTAGAGGTCCTCCTCTGTGGCCGGGGGCAGGGGCAGGCCGCGCTTGATCCCGTCCATCCCGCAGGCGAGCATGACGGCGAAGGCCAGGTAGGGATTGCAGGAGGGATCCGGGCAGCGGAGCTCGATCCGCGTCCGGCGGGGGTGGTCGGGGCTGACCCGGGGCACCCTTATGAGCGCCGAGCGGTTGTTGGTCGCCCAGGAGATGTAGACGGGCGCCTCGAAGCCGGGGACGAGCCTTTTGTAGGAGTTGACCGTGGGCGCGAGCACCGCGCACATCGACCTCGCGTGGTGGAGGAGCCCGGCCACGAAGCCCCGGGCGGTGGCCGAGAGGACGTGCTCGTCCGAGGCGTCGAAGAAGAGGTTCTCCCCGGCTGGGCTGAGAAGGCTCATGTGGGTGTGCATGCCGGAGCCGTTGATCCCGAAGGCGGGCTTGGGCATGAAGGAGGCGTGCAGGCCGTGGCTCTGCGCGACGCGCTTGACGGCGACCTTGAAGGTGATGGCGTTGTCCGCCGAGTCGATGGCGCTCCCGTAGCGGAAGTCGATCTCGTGCTGGCCCGTGGCGACCTCGTGGTGGCTCGCCTCGACCGTGATCCCGAGCCTGGTCAGTGCCTTCACCATGTCCATGCGGACGCCCCCCGCGAGGTCGCTGGCGAGGTCGAAATAGCTGCCCTGGTCGTGGGGCAGGGCCACGGGCGCCCCCGCCTCGCCGCGGGGGAAGAGGAAGAACTCGAGCTCGGGACCCGTGTTGAAGACGAGCCCGGCCTCGAGCGCGGCCGCCATCTGGCGTTCGAGCACGCCGCGGGGATCCCCCCGGTAGGCGGCCCCGCCCGGCTCGTGCACGCGGCAGATGATCCTGCAGGCCACGTGCCCGTCCTCGCGCCAGGGCAGCACCCGGTAGGTGGCGGGGTCCGGCATCAGGTACATGTCGCTCTCCGCGATGCGCGCGAAGCCCTCGATGGAGGAGCCGTCGAACCAGGTGCCCGAGGTGAGGCTGTCGGCGAGCTGCTCGATGGGGATGGTGACCGTCTTGGGCTGGCCCGCGATGTCGGTGAACCAGAGGTCCACGAACTCGACGCCGTCGTTGGCGCCCGCGTCCAAGACCGACTGTATGCGCTCGTCCACGGCTGTCACCTCACGCCTTCAAGCCCGGCCACGCCGGAGTTCTTGCGCCACGGTTCAGGCGCTCGCGCGGCCGCGCGCACACGCGACCCGGCCTCGCCTCACTCCCCCAGGTGCAGGACGGCCTTGCCCGCCACCGATCGGTCGCGCAGGGCCAGCAGGGCCCGGCCCGCCTCCCGCCAGTCGGCCTCCAGGCCCACCTGCGGATCCAGCCGGCCCGCCTCCACCTCCCCGGCCAGGAAGGCGAGGTCCGCGGCCGGTCCCTGGCGTTCCAACTCCGCGAAGAGAAAGAAGCCATAGACAGTGCAGCCGCCCCGGGAGTAGAGGTCGTTGACCAGGAAGGAAGAACGCTCCCGGGCGGAGTTCCCGAACGTGACCAGCGTGCCCCAGCGCGCGAGGGACTTGAGGGCCGCCTCGAAGTCGGCTCCGCCCGCCGACTCCAGGATGACGTCGAAGCGGCGCTCCCCGAGCTCCCCGTAGCCGACGGCCACGGCCCCGGCCCCCAGCTCTCGCAGCCCTGCCGAGCGCTCCGGGCGCCCCACCAGGGCGGTCACCTCCGCGCCCGCCCGGGCGGCGAGCTGGACGGCATACCGTCCCACCCCCCCGGCCGCGCCCGAGACCAGGACCGTGCGCCCGAGGATCGAGCCCGGCACCCGGAGCGCCCTCAGGGCCGTCAGGCCCGCCACCGGAAAAGTGGAGGCGGCGGCGAAGCCGACCCCATCGGGGAGCACGGCGAGGAAGGAAGAGGGCACCGGCACCCGCTCGCACCAGGCGCCCGCCGGCCGGAGGGCCACGACGCGGGCGCCGGCCGGCGGTCCGGAGCCGTCCGCCGCCGGCCGCAGGACCGTGCCGGCGACGTCCCAGCCCGGGCGCCAGCCCGCCTCCGCGGTGGCCAGGCGGTTGACCTCGCCCCGGTTCAGCGAAACGGCCCTGACCTGGACCAGGACCTCGCCCGGTCCGGGCTCGGGGTCGGCGACCTCCGCGAACGTGATGCGGTCCTCACGATCGGGGGCCGCCACGAGTGCCAGCATCGCCTTCCAAGGGTAGCCGGTCGGGCCGGCCGGACGGGGCGACGCCAGGCAAGACTGCCCCCGGGGGGGCGTCAGACTTCCCGATGGCGACTGAGCCCGGCTCGGTCCGGTCGTGGATCAGCCGGATCGGCCGTGAGTCCGCGCCCGCCTCCGAGATGGCCCGTGTCCTCGCCTACCTCTACGCGGCCGGGGCGGGGTTCGCGCTCGTGTCGGCCTCGCTGCCGCTGAGCGGCTGGGCCTGGGCCGCGCTGCCGGCCGCCGTCGCCGCCTTCGGCGTGGCGGCCGGGCTCTGGCTGAGGGGCGAGCGCCTGTCCCACCCGGGCTTCCAGGCCCTCACCTTGGCGGGCACGGCCGCCGTCTCGGCGGGCGTCCTCAAGGGGGGCGCCCAGGGCTCCGCCTACGTCGTCCTCTACGTCTGGGTCGCCGTCTACTCCTTCTACTTCTTCAGCGAGCCGGAGGCGCTCCTACAGGCGATCGCGATCGCCATCTTGTCCGCGGTCGCGCTGCTGGCTTCGCCGCCCTTGGGGGGGGCCTCGGTGCCCGCCCCGCTGGCCGTCTGGCTGGCGCTGGTGGCCAGCTGCCTGGTGGTCGGGATGATGGTGCACAGGCTGGCCGCGGGGCTGCGCGCCCGCGCCCGCACGGACTTCCTGACCGGCGCCGCCAACCGCCGGGCCTGGGACGAGGAGGTGGGCTGGGCCCTCGAGCGGGCCCGGCGCGAGCACCACTCCGTGTGCGTGGTGTTGCTCGACCTCGACCATTTCAAGGCCTTCAACGACGAGCACGGGCACCGGGAGGGCGACCTCTTCCTCCAGCGCGCGGCCGTGGCCTGGAAGAGGACGCTGCGCGGCAGCGACCTTCTGGCCCGCTACGGGGGCGAGGAGTTCGCCGTCCTTCTGCCCGCCTGCTCGCCGGATGGCGCGCTCGTGATCGCGGACCGCCTGCGGGCCGCCACCCAGAGCGGGCAGACGTGCTCGGCGGGGGTGGCGGCGTGGGACGCCACCGAGAGCGCGGTGGCCCTGGTGGCGAGGGTGGACGCCGCCCTCTACGAGGCCAAGCGGCAGGGCCGCAACCGCACCGTGGTGGCCGTCGACCGCGGCTCGGGAGGGGGCTCCAGCCCGGTCATCTTCCAGACCGCGCGCTGGGCCGACCCCATCCTCCGCGCCCTGGCTGGAGAGCGTATGGAGTCCGTGTACCAGCCCGTGGTGCGCCTCCGCGACCGCGTCGTGGTCGGCTACGAGGCGCTCGCGCGCCCGCTCGGCTCGCCCCCCGAGACGAGCGTGGAAGGGCTTTTCACGGCCGCGCAGCGCATGGGCGTCCTGCGCGACCTCGATTGGCTCTGCCGGCGGGCGGCCCTGGGCGGCGCCGCCGCCATCCCGGCCGCCCAGCCGCTCTTCCTCAACGTCTCGCTGACCGCTCTCCTCGACCCCCTCAACGGCGTCGAGCAGATGCTCGTCCTGCTCGCCGCCTCCGGGCGCTCGCCTTCGCAGGTCGTCCTGGAGATCTCGGAGCGTGAGCCCGTCAACAACCTGGCCCGGCTGGGGGTGGCCGTCCAGGGCTACAGGGCCCACGGCTTCACGCTGGCCCTGGACGACGTCGGGCAGGGCCACTCGGAGCTCGAGGTCCTGGCCACGCTGACGCCCGAGTACATCAAGATCTCCGGGCCCTTTGTGGACGGGATCGACGAGAGCGGCGCCTCCGCGGCCGTGCAGGCGGTCCTCTCCTTCGCCCGTGCGACGGGGGCCCGGGTCATCGCGGAGGGGGTGGAGTCGGAGGATGCGGCCCGGCGCCTGGCCGGGGCCGGCGTTGAGATGGGCCAGGGCTTCTGGCTGGGGGCCCCCGTCCCCGCCGGCCCGGCCCAGCGCAAGGAGGCCTCGACGGCCTGACCGTCAGCCCTGGGTGCTGGCGGCCGCGGGGCCGGTGAAGTAGGTGTCGACCGCGGCCTGGAGGGCGGCCGCGACGGCGCCCTGGCACCGGGGATCCAGCGCCAGCGCCGCCTCGCCGGGATCGGTGACGAAGAGCGGTTCGACGAGCGCGCCCGGCATGAGGCTGGGGTGGGCCAGCCAGCCCGCCTGCGGCGGTCCCAGCTCGAGCAGGTGGCCGTAGTTCTCCGCCTGGACGCTGTGGGTGGGGGGGTCGAGCGTGGAGTCGTCCTTCAGGCCCCGGTCGGCGACCGTCCAGCCCCGGCTCGCGAGCGCCGCCACGACGTCCTTCTGGACGGCCGCCGCGAACCGGGCGCTGGAGGCGGAGAAGGGGCGGGCCGAGTCGTAGACGGTCTCCGTGCCGCCCACGGACGGGTCCTGGAACGCGTTCATGTGGATGGAGACCAGCAGGCGCGCGCCGGAGGTGTTGGCGCAGTCGACCCGGGCTTCCGTGTCCAGGTGCTCGGCCGCGACGGTGAGGCCCCCAGACCCCACGCTGGCGGGGCCCAGGGGGGCGACCGTGGTGTCCCTCGTCCGCGACATCACCACCCGGTAGCCGTCGGAGCGCAGCCGGGCCAGCAGGTCGAGGCCGACCGCCAGGGTGACGTTCTTCTCCTCGACGGGCGTCCCCCCCGCCGTGCTGCCCACGGCGCCGGGGTCGACGCCGCCATGACCGGGATCGACGAAGACGGTCACCCCCCGCC
>JBOHUY010000175.1:0-11836 GCA_050735015.1 Candidatus Dormibacterales bacterium
GGTTGGGGGTGAGAACCTCGGCCAGGGGCAGAAGCCGCCGGCGCAGGGTCTCGGCGGCGTCCTTGTTCAAGAGGCGAGAGCCGCCCTTGGCGACCATGACGGGGTCCACGACCAGGCGCGCGAGGCGGTGGTCGCGCACGGCCTCGGAGACGGCCTCGACGATGGCGGCGCTGGCGAGCATGCCCGTCTTGGCCGCGGCCGGGTGAAGGTCCCCCACGACCAGGTCGACCTGGGCCCGCACCACCTCGGGCGGGATCTCCACCACGTGGCTGACCAGCCTCGTGTCCTGGGCGGTGACGGCGGTGACGGCGCTGGTGCCGTGGCACCCGAGAGCGCCGAAGGTCTTGAGGTCGGCCTGGATGCCGGCCCCGCCCCCCGAGTCCGAGCCCGCGATGGTGAGCGCGACGGGCAGCCTCACGTGGCCGTCTTCCTCACACCGAGGTAGACGGCGGCGGCCACGGCCACGCTGATGAGGCCCGAGAGGTCGGCCCCGTGCAGGGCGGAGATGAGGGCGGCGTTGAAGTAGTGCCCGGCCCCGAACACGTTGGGGTAGTTGACGAAGACAAGGCCTCCCGCGGTCCCCGCCGCCCAGCCCGCCACGGCCGCCCGGCGCGAGCCGTAGCCGAGGGCGAAGAAGGCCAGCAGCACGACCGCCGCCCAGGCCGGCGCCCAGAGGTAGGTCAAGATCAGGAACTGCTCGTAGGCGACGTGGAAGTCGCGCACCAGGACCGCGTAGCAGGCGAGGGCGGTGCCCAGAAGCCCGCAGCCGAGCGCGGTCTGCCAGCGCTGAAGGCGGATGCCCATGGCCAGGGTCACCAGCCCGGCCGTGTAGACGTCCAGGTAGTTGGCCCAGATCTCGCCCGCCACCACGAAGGCGAAGAAGGGCACGGCGATGGCGGCGGGGGCGTGGCGCGTGATGACGGCGAGCACGCCCTGGCTCGCGGCCAGCGAGGGGTCGATGGTGGGCAGCAGGAGCCCGAAGAGCCCGACCAGGGCCACGGGCGCGGTCACGCCCGCGGCCACCCACCAGGTCAGCTGGCGAGGGGCGGTGGCGGCGGGCAGGTAGCGGGAGTAGTCGCTGGCGAAGGGGAACCAGGAGGCCACGAGCGCGAAGCAGCTCATGAAGCCGAGCGCGAAGGCGCCCGGGTAGGCGGCCCCGGTGAGGCTCGGGCCGGCGGTCCAGTGCATGCGCGTCGCCAAGAGCGCGAAGAGGACGGCCGAGAGGAGCCCGAAGACGATGGCCCCGTACTTCTCGAAGACCTGGATGGTGCGGTGGCCGAGGACGGCCACGGCCACGCTGATGGCCGCCACGGCCACCGTCCAGGGGAAGAGGAAACGGCCCGCGGCGGCGGCGGGGGTCCCCGCCACGGTCAGCAGCTGGACGCCCGCCTGGGCGGCGATGACGCAGTCGACGGCGAACCAGCCCACGGCCAAAAAGAGGGTCAAGAACGCTCCCGCGTGGGCGCCCGCACCTCCGAAGACGCGGCGCGTGAAGATGATCTGGGGCAGGCCCGTGCGGGGGCCCGTGTTGCTGACCAGGCCCAGGATGACGGCCCCGCAGGCGGTCCCCAGGAGGAGGGCCGCGAAGCCGTCCCAGACCCCGAGCCCGTAGTAGGTGGTGAGAAGGCTCGCGGTCAAAAGGCTGGCGTAGTTGACGAAGGCGCCGGCCCACAGAAGGCCGATGTCGCGGCTGCGCCCTCGGCGCTCGGCGGCCGGGATGGCGTCGATGCCGTGCGTCTCGACCTTCAGGAGGTCGGCGGGTGCGGCGATCCCGGTGGACGCGGCCTGGTCCTGCATCTCGATCTCCCTCCGCTGGCATTACCCAGTTCAGGTTCTGGCGGTCGGCCGCTTTAGGGCGGCCCTCTCAGCTCGCAAGAGCTCCCGCTTCGTCTCACCCCAGTGTAGGCGCGTGTGACAATCGGGTCGTGGGAGTCATGGCCGACGTCGACGCGCGCGTCCAGAGTCAGGCGCCGAGGCTGCTGGCGGACCTGGGGCACCTCTGCTCTTTCGACTCCATCTCCAACCACGGGCCGGAGGCGGTGAGGCCCTGCCGGGAGTGGCTGGGCGAGCGCCTCTCCTCGCTGACCGACCGCGTCGAGACCCTGGAGGCGGGCGGGCTGCCCACGCTCCTGGCCGAGATCAAAGGCGCCGGCCGCCGCTCGGTGCTGCTCTACACGCACTACGACGTCCAGCCCGTCGACCCGATCGAGCTCTGGAACTCGCCCCCCTTCACCCCCACCGAGCGCGACGGCCGCCTCTACGCGCGCGGCGTCTGCGACGACAAGGCCGACGTCATGGCCCGCATCCATGCGCTCGAGATCCTGCGCCAGGTCTCGGGCGAGCTCCCGGTCACCGTCCGCTTCTGCGTCGAGGGCGAGGAGGAGATCGGGTCCAAGACCTTCGAGGCCATCTGCGAGAGGTACGGGGAGCGCCTGCGCGCCGACGGCTGCCTCTGGGAGTCGAGCTCCTTCGACGGCGGGGGCCGGCCCCAGGTCACCTTCGGCGTCAGGGGCCTTCTCTACGTCCAGCTCCGGGTGCGCATGCTGGACTACGACCAGCACTCCTCCTTGGCCTCCCTCTACCCCTCCGCGGCCGCCTACCTGGTGCAGGCGCTGGCCTCGCTCCGGGACCTGGACATGAACGTCCGCATCGAGGGCTTCCTGGAAAAGGTGCGCCCGCCCACCCAGGAGGACAAGGACGCCATCGCCGCCATCGACCCCGAGATGGCGGAGCGCCGCCGCCTGGCTGGCTTCAGCCGGACCGTGCGGGAGGTGCCCGACCGGGGCGCCATCGAACAGCTCCTCTTCACCCCCACCTGCAACATCGCGGGGCTGACGGCCGGCTACCAGGGGCCGGGCAGCAAGACGGTGCTGCCCGCCGAGGCGACCGCCAAGCTCGACTTCCGCCTCATCCCGGACCAGGACCCCGAGGACGTCCTCGCCAAGCTCCGGCGCCACCTCGACCAGAGCGGCTTCGAGCAGGTCGAGATCGTCTCCTGGGACGCGGAGAAGCCCGCCCGCTCGGCCTACGACTCGGAGGTGGGAAAGGCGGTCCTGGAGGTGGAGCGGGAGTTCTTCGGGCGCCCGCCGGTGGTCTGGCCCTTCATGGCCGCCACCGGGCCCATGCACCCCATCGTGCACGGCCTGGGCGTGCCCGCCGTGCTGCCCACGGGCGCCGGCCGCCCCGACGCGCGCGTGCACGCTCCCAACGAGAGCGTCAGGACGACCGACTACCTGGACACCGTGCGCCTGGCCTGCCGCCTCCTGGTCCGCCTGGGCGCCGGCGAAGGGGCGCCGGAGCCGGGTTAGACTGGCCCCCGAGGACGCCATGGAGAAGCTGACCGACAAGCTCTTCACGGTCAAGTACCGCGAGGACGAGGGCCACCCCCACATCGAGATCACAGACCAGGCCGTCTGCGCGACCCGGTGCGAGGGCAAGTACTGCACGCACTTCTGCCCGGCCGGCGTCTACGAGTGGGACGCAGAGCAGCAGAAGACCCTGGTCAGCTTCGGCAACTGCCTCGAGTGCGGAGCCTGCGCCATCGGCTGCCCCTACGACAACATCGCCTGCCACACGCCCCGGGGCGGCTACGGCGCCCAGTTCAAGTACGGGTAGGCGGGCCGGGGCCCGGAATACGGACGGGGCCGCTGCTCGTTGAAACGGGCGTGAGCAAGCGCTACGACGTCGTCATCGTGGGGGGCGGCCCGGCGGGGCTGGCGGCCGGCCTCTACGCCGCCCGCATGAAGCTCAGCACCGCCATCTTGGAGCAGGGCCCGGTGGGCGGGCAGCTCCTGAACACAGAGCTGATCGAGGACTACCCCGGCATCGAGTCCATCCTGGGCGTGGACCTGGCAGCCAGGATGGGCGAGCACGCCCGCAAGTTCGGCCTCGAGGTGCGCGAGTTCGAGCCCGTGACCTCGATCACGGCCGAGGACGGCGACCGCGTCGTCACGCTCGAGAGCGGGGCCGAGCTGCGGGCCCGGGCCGTGATCATCGCCGCGGGCGGCCTGCCGCGCCGGCTGGGCGTGCCCGGGGAGTCGGAGCTGGCGGGGCGGGGGGTCTCCTACTGCGCTGTCTGCGACGGCGCCTTCTTCAAGGGCCAGGAGCTGGCCGTGATCGGGGGCGGGGACGCCGCCCTGGAGGAGGGGGACTTCCTGACCCGCTACGCCTCGCGGGTGCACATCGTGCACCGGCGCTCCGAGTTCCGAGCTCAGCCCATCCTCCAGGAGAGGGCCAGGGCCAACCCCAAGATCTCGTTCATCCTGGATGCCCACGTGAAGGAGATCCGGGGTGACGAAAAGGTCGTCGCCCTGCGCTACGAGCAGGGGGGCGAGGTGAAGGAGCTGCCCGTCGGTGGCGTCTTCATCTTCATCGGGTTCACCCCCAACTCGGGCGTGCTGAAGGAGCACGCGGAGCACGACGCCGCCGGCTACCTGATCACCGACCGCGAGATGCGAACGAGCGTGGACGGGGTCTGGGCGGTGGGCGACGTCCGGCAGCAGCTGACCAAGCAGATAGCGACCGCGGTCGGCGACGGCACCACGGCGGCGGTCTCCGCCTCCCAGTACGTGGAGAGCGCGCGCGACCGCGAGCGGGTGCTCAGCGGCTGAGGCGCGGCCCGGCCGCCGGTTCCCGCCCGCGGCCTGGCCTCTGGAGGTCATGATGAGGGCGATGGCGGAAGGGAAGCTCGACGCCGTGGGCGTCGTGGTGTCGGACCTGGGCCGATCGGTGCGCTTCTACCGCGGGCTCGGGGCCCCCTTCCCCGAAGGGGCCGAGGCGTCCGAGCCCGGCCACGCCGAGGCGGCGCTGCCGAGCGGCCTGCGCCTGATGCTGGACACGGAGGAGGAGATGCACCGCTTCGATCCCGGCTGGCGCCGGCCGGCGGGCGCCCCCGCCGTCAGCCTGGCCTTCCGGTGCGAGGGCCCGGCCGGGGTCGATGACCTGTTCGCGCGTGCCCTCGAGATGGGGGGCACCGGGTACAAGGAGCCCTGGGACGCCTTCTGGGGCCAGCGCTACGCGCAGGTGCGCGACCCCGACGGCAACGGCGTCGACCTCTACGCGGACCTCGATCGCCCCGACGGGGGGTGACGTCTCGCGACCCGAGCCGCCGAGGCCGGTCGCGCAGGGCCGGGGGCCCGGCGCGCCTCGCCCCCACAGACTCGCGGATGAGTGCCGGGATGACATGCGAGTCGCTGAGCTACATGCCGTCGCCTGACCCGCAGAGGTTCACGGGCAGCAGGTAGTCGGCGTTTGAACCCGTACCGGTGGCGGCAGGCCTCTGCGGCCAGCTCATGGGGCTCGCCGCGGGTTTGTCGGGACGCCTCCGACCCAGCTCCCCGTGGGCCACCCGTACTACGTATTTTTCGTGAAGGCGTCTTCCGATCATTCGTGATCCTGGGTTTCCCGCCGCGTCCCTAGACTCGGTTCATGCAGGTGTCGCGGTACGGATGGGTCCGGGACCTGCCCGACCACCGCGATCTCCTCTACTCCCCCCCGCCCCAGGTTGCGCAGGCCCTCCCTCCCAGCGTGGACCTGCGGGCGGGGTTCCAACCCTGCTACGACCAGGGCATGCTCGGCTCCTGCACCGCGAACGCGATCGCGGGCGCCCTCCAGTTCCTGGAGGAGAAGGAGGGCGAGCAGGCCCCGGTCATGCCCTCCCGCCTCTTTGTCTACTACAACGAGCGGTCCCTGGAGGGGACGACCTCGGTCGACTCGGGCGCGCAGATCCGCGACGGCATCAAGTGCGTGGCCAAGGAGGGCTTCTGCCCGGAGACGATGTGGCCCTACGACACCGCCAACTTCGCCGAGAGGCCGAGCCAGGGCTGCTACCAGTACGCGCTCAAGGACCGCATCAGCCAGTACCTGAGGCTCACCCCCACCCTGGTGCCGCTGCTGACCTGTCTCGCCTCAGGCTTCCCTTTCGTGTTCGGCTTCACCGTCTACGAGAGCTTCGAGTCCAACCAGGTTCGGCAGACGGGCGTGGTGGAGCTCCCCCACCCGGGCGAACAGGTCGTGGGCGGCCACGCCGTCATCGCCTGCGGCTTCGACGGCTCCCAGAGGCGCTTTCTGGTCCGCAACTCCTGGGGGGAGGGCTGGGGCATGAACGGCTACTTCACGATGCCGTACGAGTACCTGATCGACCCCAATCTGGCCGCGGACTTCTGGACCATCCGCCAGGTGCCCATCGTCGGCTGACCTCGCGTCACGAGGGGTCCGGGCGCGGTGCTTGGCCCTGTCATGGGTTCCCGCGTGCGGATCGGGGTCGGCCCGGCTTCGCTGTCCCGGTCCGTCCTGGCCGCGCCGGCCGTGGTCCGGCCGCGGAGGCCACGACGCCAGCTTCTTCCTCTGCCAGCCCGGTCGGGATCAGGCTTCGGTGAGGTCCTCTCCCGCGGTAGCCCGGCACTTCGGGCAGGGGCAGATGCGGCGCAGGTGGCGGAAGGTGTAGATGCCCGTCGAGTGCCCGCTCTCGAACTCGAGCTGCACCGCGTAGCGCCCCACCAGACCGGCACCGGCCAGGCGCAGCTCCTCTTGCGGCAGGTCCTCGGCCACGTCGAGCCGGCCCGCGGCCCCCATCTCGCCATGGCACTCGGCGCAGGGGCAGGCCCACCTCAAGAGCGCGGCCGGGTAGCGGGATGTGTGGCCGTCGTCCCACTCGACGAGGAGGGCCTGCTCGGAGAGGACGAGGTCCAGGGAGGCCGGGAGCGGCTCCGGGGAGGTCAGCGGACGTTGAGGACGGGCAGCCGCCGGTAGGACTGGATGGAGGTCTGGGCCGCCACCTTGGTGGCCAGCTCCCGGAAGGCCTTGGCACCCGCCGAGTCGGGCCGGGCGACGACCACCGGCACCCCCCGGTCCGCCTCCTCGCGGATGCCCTCCTCCAGGGGCAGGGCGCCCAGGAAGGGGATGCCCAGGCGCTCGGAGGCCTTCTCGGCCCCGCCGTGTGAGAAGACGTGCGACTCGTGGCCGCAGCCGGGGCACACATACCAGCTCATGTTCTCGACCAGGCCCAGCGGCGTCACGTTCAGGGAGCGGAACATCTGGAAGGCCTTGACCGCGATGTCGAGGGCGACGTCCTGGGGCGTGCAGACGATGGCCACCCCGCTCAGGGGCACCGACTGGGCCAGGGTCAGCGAGGCGTCGCCGGTGCCCGGGGGCAGGTCCACGACCAGGTAGTCGAGCTCCCCCCAGCTGACGTCCGAGAGCATCTGCTGGATGGCCTTGGAGACCATGGGGCCGCGCCAGACCATGGCCTTCTCGGCCCCGGCCAGAAAGCCGATGGACATGAGCTTGAGGCCGTGCGCCTCGAGCGGGACCAGCTTCTCGTCCACGATGGCCGGCTGGCGGCGGGTGCCCATCATGGCCGGGATGGTGGGCCCGTAGATGTCGGCGTCCAGAAGGCCCACCCGGGCCCCGCTCCCCGAAAGGGCGGCGGCCAGGTTGACGGCCACCGTCGACTTGCCCACGCCCCCCTTGCCGGAGGCGATGGCGATGGTCTGGCGGACGCCGGGGATCATGGCCTCCGCGCCGCCGCCCCCGAGTGGCCGGCTCTGGCGCACGTTGGAGGCCATCTTGACCCTGACCGCCTGCACGCCCGGGAGGGCCGCCACGCGCTCTTCGGCCATGGACTGGAAGCGGTCCTTGACCGGGCAGGCGGGGGTGGTCAGCTCGAAGGTGAAGCTGACGGCGCCGCCGTCGATCTCGAGGTCTTTGATCATGCCCAGGCTGACGACGTCGCGCCCGAGGTCAGGGTCGACGATGCTGGAGAGCGCGCTCAGGACCTCTTCGCGGGTGGCATCCGTCATGGATCGAATCTTAGACCGTGGGCGGGATGGGCTCCTTGAGGTGGGCGGCCGGGTCGAGCCCCAGGGCCCTTATGTCCGCCTCCAGCATCTCCCTCAGCATCTCCATGAAGCCGCTCCTGGGCGCCCAGCCCAGCTGGGCCCGGGCCTTGGCGGCGTCGCCCTCCAGCACGTCCACCTCGGCCGGTCGCACGTAGGCGGGGTCTACTTCCACGTGCTCTCTCCAGTCCAGCCCGGCGAGGGAGAAGGCGGCCTCCACCAAGTCCCGCACAGAGCGCGAGCGCCCGGTGGCGACCACGTAGTCGTCGGGCTCCTCCTGCTGGAGCATCAGCCACATGGCCTCCACGTAGTCGCGGGCGTGCCCCCAGTCCCGCCTCGCCTCCAGGTTGCCGAGGCGGACCTTGGAGCCACGACCGGCCAGGATCTGGGCCACGCCCCGGGTCACCTTGCGGGTCACGAAGTTCTCGCCCCGCCGGGGGGATTCGTGGTTGAAGAGGATGCCGCTGCAGGCGAAGATGCCGTGCGCCTCCCGGTAGTTGACGGTGATCCAGTGCGCGTAGAGCTTGGCCACGGCGTAGGGGCTGCGGGGGTGGAATGGGGTCGACTCGCTCTGGGGCGGGGGCGCGGTGCCGAACATCTCCGAGGTGGAGGCCTGGTAGTAGCGGGTGGGCGCCCCGCTCGTGCGCACGGCCTCCAAGAGCCGGACCGCGCCCACGCCCGCGGTTTCCGCCGTGTACTCGGGCTGGTCGAAGGAGATGTGGACGTGGCTCTGGGCGGCCAGGTTGTAGATCTCGTCGGGCCGCACCTGCTTGACCAGCCGGTTGAGCCCGCCCGAGTCGGTCATGTCGCCGTAGTGGAGGACGAAGGGGGCCTCTGTCCCATGCTCGGGGTTGGTGTGCTGCAGGTGGTCGATGCGGGCCCGGTTCATGGTCGAGGAGCGGCGCACGATGCCATGCACCTCGTAGCCCTTGGCCAGGAGCAGCTCCGCGAGGTAGGAGCCGTCCTGCCCGGTGACACCTGTTATGAGTGCGATCCGCGCCATCCGAGCAAGTTTAGACTTTGCCATCGACCGTGAAGCCGGAGCTCATCGAGTACTACGGCGGCCCCGCCGCGGACGTCTACTACACGCGCGCCGCGGCCACTTTGGAGGCGGAAAACCTCAATCCCCAGGTGGCCATGGACTTCTTCTGCGACCGCGCCGGCGTGCTCTGCGGGGTGCGCGAGGCGACCGGCCTCCTGCGCTCGGTGCTGGGGGACGGGGACGAGATCTGGGCCCTGCCCGAGGGAGCCTCGATGGAGGAGCGCGAGGTGGTCATGCGCGTGCGCGCGCCCTACCTCCGATTCGGCCGCTTCGAGACCGCCGTCCTGGGCATGCTGGCCAGCTGTTCGGGCTGGGCCACGGGCGCCCGGGAGGTGGTGGAGGCGGCCGGCGGCAAGAGGGTCATCTCCTTCGGCGCCCGCCACGTCCACCCGCTGGTGGGGCCGACCATGGAGTACTCGGCCGTGGTCGGGGGCTGCGCCGGCTGCGCCACCCCCGAGGGCGCCCGCATGGCGGGGCTGGCGGGGCCCTCCGGGACCACCCCCCACGCCATGATCCTCATCTTCGGGGACACCGTGAAGGCGGCCCAGGCCTTCGACGCCCACATGCCTGACGACGTCCTCCGCATCGTGCTCGCGGACACCTTCAAGGACGAGGCGGAGGAGGCCCTCCGGCTCGCCCACGCCCTCGGCGACAGGCTGCGGGGCGTCCGCCTGGACACCCCCGTCGAAAGGGGGAGGGTGACCGTGGACCTGGTCAAGGAGGTGCGGGCCCGGCTCGACCTGGCCGGCTTCCCCAAGGTCGGCATCTTCGTGAGCGGGGGGCTCAACGCCGAGCGCGTGCGCGAGTTCGTGGCCGCAGGCACGCCCGTCGACTCCTTCGGGGTGGGCATGGCCATCGCGGCGGCGCCCCCCATCGGCTTCACGGCCGACATCAGGGAGGTGGCGGGCGAGCCCCGCACCAAGCGGGGCCGCATCCCGGGCGCGGTCCCCGCGCCCCGGCTGGAAAGGCTCCTCTAAAAGCTTCCGCAGTAGCCTAGTCGCAGTGGACGAAGAACGCGCCCGAGGCGTCCTCTCGGTGATGATGCCCATCTACAACGAGGAGCGCACCCTGGAGACCATCCTTGGCCACGTGCTGGCCCGCCCCGAGGTGGGCGAGGTGGTGGCCGTGGACGACGGCTCCGGGGACGAGAGCTGGGAGATCCTGAGCCGGGTGGCGGCCGGCGATGGCCGCGTGAAAGCGCTCCGCCAGCCCCAGAACATGGGCAAGGGGGCCGCGCTCCGGCGCGCCGTCGGCGAGCTCAAGATGCCCTTCGCCCTGGTCCAGGATGCCGACTTGGAGTACGACCCCCGGGACTACCCGCGGCTTCTGGGCCCGCTCCTGGACGGCCGCGCGGACGTCGTCTACGGGGTCAGAGGCTTCGCCGGACAGACCGCCTACAGCTTCTGGTTCGTGCTGGGGAACCGGGGCGTGACGCTCGCCTCGAACGTCCTCTTCGACGCCTACATCTCGGACCTCGAGACGGGCTACAAGGTGCTCCGCTCGGAGCTCTGGCAGCGGCTCAACCTCTCCGGCAACCGCTTCGACATCGAGCCCGACATCACGGCCCGCGTGCTGAGGCTGGGCTACCGCATCCACGAGGTGCCCATCCACTACTACGCGCGCAGCCGCGAGGAGGGCAAGAAGCTGGGCTGGCGGGACGGTGTGCACGCCGTCAGCACGCTGGTGCGCCTGCGCGCCAGCTCCCACGAAACGCTCTTCGGGCGCCTGCACGACGACACCTACCACCGCCGGCGTCAGGCGGAGCTGGCCCGGCAGCACCCCCTCATCACGGCCGCCCCCGGCGAGCGGGAGGGCTGAGGTGCCTCAGGAATTCCTGAACTTCATCGGGGGCGAGAGGGTGGCGGCCCGCTCCGGGCAGAGCTTCGAGGACCGCAACCCGGCCGACCGCGAGGACCTCATCGGCACCTTCCCCCGCTCCGGGGGCGAGGACCTGGAGGCGGCCGTGGCCGCCGCCCGCCGCGCCTACCGGGAGTGGCGCCGCACTCCGCCGCCAGTCCGGGGCGAGATCATCCTGCGGGCGGCCCAGATCCTGAAGGAGCGCAAGGAGGAGCTGGCGCGCCTGATGACCCGCGAGATGGGCAAGGTCCTGAAGGAGGCTCGGGGCGACGTCCAAGAGGCCATCGACATGGGGGAGTACGTGGCCGGCATGGGCCGCCGCCCCTTCGGCGAGGCCATCCCCTCGGAGCTGCCGGACAAGACCTGCTTCACATGGCGGGAGCCGATCGGGATCGTGGGCCTGATCACGCCGTGGAACTTTCCCGTCGCCATCCCCAGCTGGAAGGCCTTCCCGGCCTTGATGGGCGGCAACGCCGTCGTCTTCAAGCCGGCCGAGGACACCCCCCTCTGCGCCGCCCGATTCGTCGAGGTGCTGGCCGACGCGGGCGTCCCCCCCGGGGTCGTCAACGTCGTCCACGGTCTGGGCGAGGAGATCGGGGCGGCCATGGTCGAGCACCCGGCCATCCGGGCCATCAGCTTCACCGGCTCGGCCGAGGTGGGGCGCCAGATCGCGGCCCGCTGCGGGCAGCTCTTAAAGCGGGTTTCCCTTGAGCTGGGGGGCAAGAACGCGATCGTGGTCATGGAGGACGCCGACCTGGAGCTGGCCGTCGACGGGGCCGTCTGGGGTGCCTTCGGGACCACCGGCCAGCGCTGCACGGCCACCTCGCGCGTGATCGTCCACGAAAAGCAGCTGGTCGACTTCTCGGACCTCCTCCGGCAGCGAGCGGAGACGCTCAGGGTGGGGGACGGGCTGGACGAGTCGGTCGAGGTGGGCCCCCTCATCAACGAGAAGCAGCTCCAGCGCGTGCACTCCTACACGGAGGTGGGCGTGGCCGAGAAGGCGCGCCTTTTGACCGGGGGACGGCCGCTCTCCGAGGGCCCCCACGCCAAGGGCAACTTCTACGCCCCCACCATCTTCGGGGAGGTGACGCCCTCCATGCGC
>JBOHUY010000176.1:0-5018 GCA_050735015.1 Candidatus Dormibacterales bacterium
CCCTCATGGCGCTGGCGGCGAGGTCGCCCGCCCGCCTGGCCGCGGGGCTCGCCGCGGGGCAGCTGGGCTGGCTGCTGGCCGGGCTGTCGAGCCATCACCAACCCAGCGCGGGCGCCGCCATCTACCTCCTGGGCGCGTACGCCGTGGCCCTGGCGGGGATCCCTCGCGCCGCCGGGGCGGGGCTCAGGGCACCCTTCCGGGCCTCGGCGGGACTGGGCGGACGTGACCCCGCCCGGGCCCTCGCCCTCACCCTGGGGATGCTCTCGCTGGCGGGCATGCCCCCCCTGGGAGGATGGTTCGGCGAGTTCGCGGTGGCGGCCCAGCTGGCCCCCGTCGGCCACCTGTGGCTCTTCGGCCTGGGCCTGGTCCAGTTCCTGGCGGGGTCGATCGGGGCCCTGCGCCTGGCGGGCCTCGTCTACCTCTCGCCTCCCCCGGAGGAGGCCGCGCGGGTCGAGCGCCACCCGCTGGCGACCGCCTCGGCGGCCACGCTGGCCGTCTTCCTCCTCGCCTACGGGGTCTTCGCCAACCCCGTCGACGGGCTCGCCCTGCAGGGCGCGGCGGCGCTGGGTCTCAGGTAGTCCGCCCCCGCCCGGACGCCCGTAACCGGGAACAGCCTCCGCCCGTTGACGCGGTGACCTATTGGCAGCAAATCCCGGCGCCCGCCCCGTCCGCCGGCGGAACCCACGGCGACGGCGAGCCGGCCCGGGGCACCGCCTGCGGGGGAGGACACTGGCGCTGGGCGCCGCCGTGCTCCTCGCCCTGGTCGGCCTGGCGGGGACCGCCGCCACCATCGGTATCGTCGACTACTACTCGGCCGACCTGCCCTCGATCACCGGCCTGAGCGCCGACAACCTCCCGCAGGCAACCAGGATCTACGACCGCCACGGGACCCTCATCGACGAGCTCTACACGGAGAACCGCACGGTGGTGCCGCTCTCCCGCATCAGCCCTTGGCTGCGCGCGGCCACCATCTCCGTGGAGGACAGGACCTTCTACCAAAACTCGGGCGTCGACTACCGGCGGATCCTGGGGGCGGCGGCCTTCGACCTCACCCACAGGGCCGCCGCGGAGGGCGCCTCCACGATCACACAGCAGGTGGTCAAGAACGACGTCCTGACCAATGAGAAGACCATCAGCAGGAAGATCAAGGAACTGATCCTGGCCGAGGAGATGGAAAGGCGGTACTCCAAGGACGAGATCCTCTCCCTCTACCTCAACAGCATCTTCTACGGGGACGGCGCTTTCGGCGCCGAGGCGGCCGCCGAGACCTACTTCGGCGCCCACGCCGCCCAGCTCACGCTCCCCCAGGCGTCCTACCTGGCCGGGCTGCCCCAGCAGCCCAGCGGATACGACCCTTTCGTCGGGCCCGACGCGCGCGCCGCGTCGAAGCAGAGGTGGCGCGAGGTCCTGAACTCGATGGTTACCATCGGCGACATCACGCCCGCCGTCGCCCATGCGGCCTTCACGACCGACATCTGGTCCTCGATGGACGCGGCCCACCGGGCCGCCGCCACGACCCTTCGTGACCCCCGCACGGCCCACTTCGTGGACTACGTGGTCCAGTACCTGGTCCGCACCTACGGGGTCAACGAGACCTACGAGGGCGGACTCCGAGTCGTGACCACCCTCGACCTCCCCTCCCAGTACAGCGCGGTGCGCGAGGTCCAGCACGGCGTGGCCGTCTACCGCTCCAAAGGCGCCAACACCGGGGCCCTTTTGGCCATGGACCCACGCAGCGGGGAGATCCTGGCCATGGTCGGGTCGGCCGGCTACGACGACGCCTCCATCTCGGGACAGGTCAACTTGACCCTGGTCCCGCGGCAGCCCGGCTCCTCCTTCAAGATCTACACGTACGGGGCGGCCCTGGAGGGCGGCCTCTACACGGCCGCCTCCCGGGTCGACGACCAGCACCCCGTCATCGGCGGGCACCGGTTCAGCGACTGGGACGGCAGGCTGGAGGGCTGGATCTCGCTCCGGCGCGCCTTCGTGGAGTCGCGCAACCTCCCCGCGCTCTGGGTCTACAAGAAGGTGGGGTCCCGGGCCGTGACCAACTTCGCACGCCGCCTGGGCATCACGACGCCCATCGACCCCAACTCCCTGACCGTCACCATCGGGAGCTCCGACGTGCGCATGATCGAGCACCTCTCCGCCTACGCGGCCTTCGCCAACGGGGGCTATCGGGTCGAGCCCCACGCCGTCCTCGAGGTCACCGACGCCCAGGGCCGCAGGATGGAGTCGTACGACGGCGCCGGGTCGCACGTGAGGGTCATCTCGCCCGAGCTCGCATACCTGGTCACCGACATCTTGAGGGGGCCTGTCCGCGACTACCTGGGCACCGCCCTCGCAGGCCGGCCGGTGGCGGCCAAGTCGGGGACCACGGAGGCCTGGACGGGCGCCTGGTGGATCGGCTACACGCCGACGCTGGCGGTGTCCACCTTCATGGCCCACATCGACAGCTCGCCACGCTGCACCTCCGGCTTCTCGTACCTGGCCTCCTTCCCGACCAGCGGATGGATGTGCCCGACCGACGTCCTTTGGGGGGAGCAGGTCGGCCAGACGGTCTGGGCCCCCTTCGTGGAGGGCTACTACGCCCGGCACCCCTGGCCGGCGGCCTGGACCCGCCCGCCCGGCATCGTGACCGACTCCGTCTGCCGCCTGGACGGCAACCTGGCCACACAGGACACCCCACCCGGTGAGAAATACGATGAAATCTTCATTCGTGGAACCGGAGAGCCGACCGCAGCCTGTGGAGGGGCCGAGCCCGGCAGCGCCGCCGCCCCCGGAGGGTCCCCCTCGCCGCAGCCGTCGCCGTCCTCACCAGGGGCTCCCACCCCGCCCGCCATCACGCCCCTCCCCGGCCCCAGCCCCTCCTCCCATCCCACGCCTGGCGCCTAGGCCACACTGGGAGGGGGCGGCGGCGGGGGCCGTCTACCTGGCGCTGGGCGCGCTCTGGATGGTGGCCAACGGTCCCCACCCGGCCTGGCCCTTCTGGGCGTGGATGGTGGCGCTGGCGCTGGTCGGCCTCTGCCTGCCCGGCCTCGCCAACCAGGTCACCCTGGGCCGGGCGTACCTGGCCGCCCCCGTGCTCGGCTACGCGCTGCGGCCGGGAGCGTTGGCCCCGCTCGCGGTGACGGTCGCCCTGGCGGGGGCGACAGACCTCGTGGACGGGCGGTTCGCGCGCGTCTCCGGCGGCGTCAGCAGCCTGGGCGGGGGCCTCGACCCCGTCGTCGACGGCATCTTCTACGGCGCGGTCGCGGCCGGCCTGGCTCTGGGGGGGGCCTACCCCGAGTGGCTGGCGGGGGTGGTCGTGGCCAGGTACGCCACGCCCGCCGTGGCCGGGGGCGTCCTCATCGCGCTGGGTGCCCACCCCCGGCTCCGGCACACCTTCTTCGGCCAGGTCTCGACCACCGTCATCGCCGTCCTGCTGGGCGGGGTGGCGCTCTTGCGGGGTCTGGGGGTGCCCGACGGGGGGGTGGTGGAGGCGGCCGAGATCCTGATCCCCTTGGCCACGCTGGCGACCTTCTTGAATCTGGCTGTGGCCGCCCGCCGCTCGCTCCACGCCGCCCGTTCCGAGGCCGCCGCCCGCAGGTAAGATGGCGGGTGGCCGCGCTAGACGGGGGGCTGGCGGTACCCTGTACCGGCAATCCGCCACAGCCGGGTTGAATCCCCCCTCCGAGGTTCGGCCTTCCGAGTTGAGCCCTGGTGCAAGGCGTCGATGGTCGGGACCTGCGCAGCCCGGGTCTCCGAACCCCGTCAGGTCCGGAAGGAAGCAGCGGTAAGGAGGTCACCCGGGGGTGCCGCAGCAACCCTGGCCGGAGCCGGCAGCCGGGGTCCCACCGGGGGCGCCGCAATCGAAGTGGGGGTGCGCGGTCACTCCTTTGTCGGCGCCTTGACCCCCGATCCCCCATGAGCAGCACATACCAGACCCTCTACCGCAAGTACCGATCGCAGACCTTCGCCGACCTGGTCGGGCAGGAGGCGGTTTCGCGGGCCCTCCAGGGGGCGGTCTTTTCGAACCGCGTCGCCCACGCCTATCTCTTCAGTGGGACCCGCGGCACGGGCAAGACGTCGACCGCGCGGCTGCTCGCCAAGGCGGTGAACTGCACGGGCAGGGCCGAGGGCTCCGCCGAGCCCTGCAACGCCTGCCCCTCCTGCACGGCGGTGCTGGCCGGCTCCGCCCTCGACCTCATCGAGATCGACGCGGCCTCCAACCGAGGCATAGACGAGATCCGGGACCTGAGGGAGAAGGTCAACCTTGCGCCCGCTCTCGGCCCACGCAAGGTGTACATCATCGACGAGGCGCACATGCTGACCCCGGACGCCTTCAACGCGCTCCTCAAGACCCTGGAGGAGCCGCCCGAGCACGTCATCTTCGTCCTCTGCACGACGGAGGCGCAGAAGGTACCCCTGACGGTGCTGGGGCGCTGCCAGCAGTTCGTATTCCGACGCTTCACCGAGGAGCAGATCGTGGGGCGGCTCGCCCACATAGCGGAGCTCGAGGGTGTGGCCGCCGAGCCGGCCGCGCTGGCGCTGGTGGCGCGCACGGCCCAGGGGTCCATGCGCGACGCCATCGGGCTCCTCGATCAGCTCGTCCCGCTGGCCGCCTCAGGCATCACGCTCGTGGGGGCGAGAGAGCTCCTCGGCATCGCCGACCCCGACCTCGTCGAGCGGCTCTTGGACCTCGTCATGGCGGGCCGGGCGGGGGAGGCGGTCCAGCTGTTGGGCGAGCTGTACGAGGGCGGGGCGGAGCTCCGCCAGCTCGTGAGGGCGCTCATGGAGGGCACCCGGGACAGGCTGGTGGCGGCGGTTTCGGCGCACGACGGGCCCTCCCGGGCCCGGCTCTCCTCGGCCCTCGACTCGCTCTTGCACCTGGACGGAGAGGTCCGGCGCCACGGAGAGCCGCGCCTGCTCGTGGAGGCGGCGCTGGTGCGCCTGGCCGTGGACGGGGCCGCCCGCAAGCCGGGGGCCGTCTCCCCGGAGGGCGCACCCGCGACGGCGCGGGCGCAAGAGGCCCCGGC
>JBOHUY010000177.1:0-3280 GCA_050735015.1 Candidatus Dormibacterales bacterium
CTGCCGCTTCGCTCACTGTTCGGCGCTCGATGGCGCTCAGCCCTGTCGACGGTCTGCGCGGTCCGGGTAACCACCGGGTCTCGCAGAACTCAGATCGGACGTCACAGCGTCGAGCGAGCAGGGCGATGACCCGGCGGCACCTCGGGGCCATCGGTAGTTCTTCAACCACCGACAAGGGGATGGTGCACCAGTGAGCGGGGGCTGGAGACCGCTCAGAGGTCGAGCTCGATGACGTACAGGCCTCCGGCGAAGCGGTCGACCGCGTAGGCCACCCCGCGCTCGTCGACGTAGACGTCGTTCATCTGTATCGCGCCCGCGGGTGAGCCCACGGGCGCGGGCGGGACCAGGTGCCCGACCTCCTCGGGCCGGAAGGGGTCACGGACGTCGAAGGCGCGCACACCGCCGTTGAAGAACGTTCCCACCACGACGTCCTCCGACCGCCAGGCCGTCTCGACCGGATCGTTCTCGTGCAGGTTGTGCGCCCCGAACCGGCCCCCCCGGCCGCAGAACTCGCCGGCTGGAGGCAGGGGTGCCGCCGCGACGATCAGCGGATGCTCCTCGTCGCTCGCCTCCACGATCCAGAGGTTCTTGGGGGCATCCTCGCACGCGTCCCTGAGGGCCTCGTCGGTCACGGCCAGAAGCCCCCGCCCGAAGAGAGGCAGGACGGTGTGGGTGAACCCGGGCATAGGGGGGTGATAGTCGAGCCGGGAGACCATCCGGGGGCGCGCCAGGTCGGAGATGTCGAGGATGACGAGGCCCCCGTCCAGGTAGCCGACATAGGCCCGATCGGGCCGCTCCGGGTAGACGTTGATGTTGTGGGCTCGGAAGCCCATGTCCCAGCGGCTATGGCGCTCGGGCGCCGGCGCGGGATCCCCCACCCTCGTGCCCGGGAGCCACCAGCGCCCTGTCTCCTCCGGACGGCTCGGGTCGGAGACGTCCACGATGACCACGATCTGGTCATCGTCCGGATGCGCGGGCTCGAAATCGGGCATCCCCGTCGAGAGGTAGGCGTGGCGTCCGTCCTGGCACCAGACGAAGTGGGCCCCCCTCGATTGCGGCCCCGCGGTGTCGAAGGTGCCCACAGAGCTGGGCTCTTGGGGTCTCGAGATGTCGAACAGCCCGATCCCCGCCGGGACGCCGCCTTTGTCCTGGACCTGGTAGGCCACCAGCAGGAGGTCTCCGTATACCGACAGCGAGTTGGAGCGGACGCGCACGTGCGGAAGCTCGACCTGCGCCACCATTCGCGGCCTTCGGGGGTCGGTGACGTCGACGACACTGAAGTTGATGGGTGCGCTTTCGTGGGCGACGTAGAGGAAACGGCGACCATTCGCGGCACGGAGGCCAAGTCCCTCGCCGCCGTTGCCACGCCCTGCCAGGTCTTCGCGAGCCAGGAGCCGCATCGAGGACGCTTCCAGGACCGGCTCCATCACCTCACGTGGCGGTCCCCTCCGCGAGATGCGGTGTCCTCGACCCCTTCCGCCGGCGATCTCAACAGTCGCCTCCGGCGCGAATTAGCCATAGGACTCGTGCTGGAGTACGGCCGGATCATGGCCCGGCAGCACCGTCGCTCCCAGCCGCCCGACCTCCTCGAAGGACCGGTACCAGCGACTGAGGTCGGGAGTAGGGCCGGACGGGCACATCTCGGCGAAGTTCTCGTATAGGTCGTAATGGTCGCCTGCGACCAGATAGCGGCCGGCCGCCGTTTCGACGAGGACGCTCTGGTGGCCGGGGCTGTGGCCCGGCGTCGGCACCAACACGACGCCGGGCGCGACCTCCGTCGTTCCCCGGACAGCAAGCATCCGCGCCAGGTCGGGCAGAAACGGCGGCCCACTCGCGAACTCGTACACGACCCGGTCGCAGGGCAGGGGATAGACGGAGTAGCGGATCTCCTCCTCCTGGACCAGCATTCGCGCGCGGGGCATGGCGGAGGACCCGTAGCAGTGATCCCAGTGGAGGTGTGTGAGGATGACCGTCCGTACGTCGTCGGCTGCCACCCCGTGCCGGTGGAGCTGCGCGATGAGAGGCTCTCCCTCTGCCAGCTCGACCGGGTGAAGACGCGCGGTGGCAGCCGCGGACCCGGGACCCGTGTCGATCACGATCGGGTCGCCGCCGCCGATGAGGAGCCAGGAGAGGCAGACCAGATCGACCTTCGCCCCCCGTCCGCGCCCGAACGTGATCGACTCTTTGGGCCGGTTCAAGAGCATCCCCAGGTTGAGCGGCAGGATGGTCCAGCTCAACGGACCCCGTTCGCCCGCCGGGGGCGCCGCCGCCGCTCGGCGCGCAGCGCCGGCATGTAGATCATGTACTCCTCCTCCAGGTTCAGCCGCGGCCTTTCCAGGTAGGCCCGGGAGAGCCGGAGCCGCCGAGCCTCGATGTCGGCCAGCATCTCGGCAGGCTCCGGCAGCTCAGTGCGCCCCATCTCGATGTCCGCGACCCACTGGGCCTGGCGTTCGAAGACGGGGTTGAGGGCGGAGTCGATGTTGAAGTAGCCGATGAAGTAGAGGCCGCGGTGGTGAGGCGGCACGACCCGCTTGTAGAGGGGCAACCGCGTGTCCTCGAATCCGAGCAGGCCCGGGCGCAAGAACGGGAAGCCGACCGTATATCCGGTCGCCGCGATCAGGTCGTCGAACTCCTCGCTGGTCGAGTCGGCGAAGGTGATTCGGTCCCCCTCGACGCCGGCAATCCCCGGCTTGACCTCAATTCGGCGGTACTTCACATGAGAGAGGAAGAACTGGTTGCTGGTCGGGTGGGTCTTCTTCTCCGGGATGCGGATGCCGTACTGGGCCATGGATCCAAAGACCAGCCAGACGATGATCCGGCTGGCGGTCTTGTACAGCCAGCCGCGCAGACGGGCCGGCGCCAGGGGCCAATCGAAAGTCCGTCGCAGGCGCGTGAGGGGGAAGCCGAACGCCCACTTGGGCCAGATCAGGGCCCCGGTCCGGGCCGAGACCACCACGCGATCCGCGACCAGGGCGAGGTCGGAGGCGATGTCGCAGGCGGAGTTGCCGATCCCCATCACGCATACCCGGCGGCCGGCGAATGGGCTTGGCTCGCGGTACTCGGCGGAGTGGATGCAGTTCCCGGCGAAGGTGCCGGGCAGGTCGGGCCAGCGAGGGTCGTTGAGATGCCCGGTCGCGACCAGGACCGCGTCATAGCACTCCCAATCACCCGACTCCGTGGCCACCGTCCAGCCCCCACCATCCCGGGGGGAGACATCCGTAACGCGGCACCGGAAGCTGATCCGCCGGGGGACTACGAAGTGGTCGGCATAGCTTTAGAG
>JBOHUY010000178.1:0-2364 GCA_050735015.1 Candidatus Dormibacterales bacterium
CCGCGGCGGCCGAGGGTGAACACGTGGGGGTGCTCCAGCAGAAGCAGCGTGCCGGGCTCGCTTCCGGCCGCCACGGCTTCGACGAGCGTCCGCTGCATCTCCCAGGCCTGGCGGTAGGGGACGCTGCCCAGCCAGCGGGCCCTGACGACGTCGCGGCCGGCTTCCGCGCCCACGGGGCAAACGTACCACCGCGCCGAAGCCGTGGGCCCGCGCGGGGTGGGCTCAGCCGTCCACGAAGAGGCCCTGGAGAGGCCCCAACAGGAGTCCAGAGCGCCGCGAGAGCCCGGAGAGAGCGGTCAATCGGTGGGTGGGTGGACGCCCCCCCGAGATGAGTGCGGCCTGCTGCTCGGCGATGGGCCTCCAGAGGCGGTCGACGATGCCGGCCGGGTCTCCCACGACCGCCTCCCGGGGCACCTCCAGGTGCTCGGCCCAAAGCTTCTCCCGGGTCTCCCGGGCAATCGCACGGTCCCGGGTGACGAGGTTCACCTCGGTGTCGTTGAGGAGAGAGTGTTCGTTCAGGTTGGCCGAGCCGAGGGTGAGCCAGCGATCGTCCACGATCCCGACCTTGGCGTGGACGTAGATCTGCTGGCCGGCGCGGACACCCGAGTGGGGGCGCAGGCCGCAGGCCAGGAGGCGGCCTCGCCCGCTGTCCGCCTCCTCCAGCACCCCCAGCCCTCCGCGCGTGTCGTCGTTGCCGCTGTCGGGCTTGACGGGCAGGACGACGAGGAGGCGGAAATCGTCGTGGGGTGCGCCTCGGAGCTTCTCCTCCAGGACCGCGACCACCTCCGGCGACCAGAGGAACTGGTTCTCGAGGTAGATGAGCCGGGTCGCAGACCTGAGGGCCGCCAGGTACGACCTCAGGATGCGGAAGTCGCCCGCGGGGACCGCCCGGTACATGCCTTCGGGCACCGTCCTCAGCATCTGGACGGTGGTGGTGCCGGCGGCCGCCGGGGGTGGGGGGGCGGGCAGGTCCTCGCCGGTCACCTCGCGCCACCTGGTCCGGAAGTGACCGTCCAAGTCGAAGACCACCGGGCCCCGGACGAGGGCGGCGGCGTCATGCCACCCGACGGACGCCCGAGGTGGGTGACTGGTGGTGTCCCAACGGTCCCCGGCCAGCCCGGTGAGGTCTATGCCCCCCACGAAGGCGACCCGCCCGTCGACGACGATCGTCTTCTCGTGGTGGCAGTGCATCGGGCGCTCCCGAGTGTCGAGAGCGCCCCAGGCCAGCACCCGGACCGTGACACGTTGGGCCACCTCGGCCAGCACCTCCCGGACGGTGGCGGGGGCCGGTGTCCTGACGAACAGGAACTCCGGATCGAAGTTCCAGCCCGCGAGGTACACGTACGAACGCGCGGCGCGTATCTCGCGCGCCATGGCGCTCAGCACCTCGGCCCCGTCCACGAGGATCTCGAGTGCGTTGTCCTGCCGTGGGGGAGGCTGCCCGGGGGCCCACTCTTCGCCGGAGGCGTCCAGGAGGCCCTGCCAGCCGAGGCGGGCCAGCCGCCGCCGGTGATGCGCCGTGACCACGCCCGCCACCCCCCGCCCGGCGGCGGCGTCGGCCCAGGTCAAGAACCGGCTCATTGCCTCCGGGCGCGGGAGCGGCAAGACCTGACGAGCTTACCCGGGCTCAGGTTCGACGGGCTGCCCCCGGCCTGGCCGGAGCCGGCGCAGCTCCGTCTTGGGGTGCTGCGCGCGCCCACGAGTTCGGTCGGGCCTGGACCGACCTGGTGCAGGCCCTACCGCCGACGGTCGGTCGGAGCCCCTGCTGGCGTGGACCCGGAAGGCATGCGCCGTTCTGCGCCCGCCCCGCCCGCCCGGAGGTACCGCCGCTGCCGGTCGAGGACGATCGAGATGAGCTCGGCGATGGTGTGCCCGCCCGGGTCCGGGACCCCAAGGCGAGCCAGCGCCTCCAGTACCGCGCGCGGCGCCTGGCGGGCGTCCTTGAGGTTCAAGACCTCGAGGATCTCGAGGAGGTCGTCGGTGGACCGAAGAGCGGCGCGCCTCTCGGTATCCCGGTCGGCGTCGCCCATGCAGGGTCTGACGCGCGGCCCCCGCAAACCCTGCATGGAGCCGGCCGCGGCCATGCGGCGGCCAGCCCTGCCCCTGCAGGGTGCGTGCGCCCCCGCGAGGCCCCAGGCTTGGCCGTCGAAAGGTGTCACGGAAAGAGCCCGAACCGCGCGCGGCCGACGGCCATCCGCCCTCGGATGGGGAGTGTCTCCATGGGCGCGCCTTCCTGCCTCTGCCGCGGCCCGGGGTCAGGGTTGTGGTGGACCGCAGGCGAAGCGTGATGTTCCACTCTGAGACCCACGCCCACGGTTTCGCCACCTCGCTCCTCGAGAGCGGGATGGCGGAAAGCGTCCGCAT